>CAYTVR010000001.1:0-36093 GCA_964441245.1 uncultured Saprospiraceae bacterium
CTGGCGATCAATGCTTTGTCTGTAGACATGAAGCTCTATTTTAAAACAACTTCAACCTGTAAAACCTTATGATATTTAGTTCTTCAACAAATCCTATACGTACGCATGTATCAACAGCATTTGTCTAAGAAGAGGATATTTTAATCGTTAAAAAATTTTCAAAACATAAAACGTCCATGTTAAACATAGTCTTTAACACACCAAGTTATGACTTTTTTCAACTTGGTAAGTTCTCCCGACCATACTTGTCGGGAACCTTAACTTAAAATAAAAATAGACTGATGAAATCACTAATAATATTTTGTCTTTGGTTTTGCTTCTCGTATACCGCTTGTAATCCGCAGACGAATAAGACGCCAATCAATAAAAAAGCCGTACTAGCTTCTGTAGCTGACTCTACTCCAAAAAATAAAAACCCAGAACCTGTGAGTACTCCAAAAAAGCCTGATTTCACCTTACCTTATCAATTAGATCAACCAGCGAAAACCTTTAAACTACCGCCAGCACTTAATGAGATTTCAGGATTGAGCTGTGGAGAAATGGGCAAATCCTTATGTGCCGTTCAAGACGAAAAAGGACGTATTTATCCAATTGATCCTAATGATGGAACCGTAGGTGAACCAGTGAAATTTTGGAAAAGTGGAGACTATGAAGGCATTGAACATGTCGGTAATACCATTTATGTAATTAAAAGTACAGGAACCCTTTATGAAGTAAACAATATAGGAGAAGAAGAGCAAGATGTGATCAAATACAATACTTTTTTGACTAGAGAAAATGATGTAGAAGGTTTAGGATATGATAAAGATAAAAACTGTCTACTCATTGCTTGTAAAGGTTTACCAACAGGAGAGGATTCCTATGATGTGGCCAAAATGAAAAAAGAAGTTTATCGCTTCGACCTAAAGACTAAAACGCTGAGTAGCGAACCAGCATTTGTCATTACGCAACAGATGCTATATGATTTTCTCATGAAGTATGACATGGGATCAAAAAGTGATAAAATGCTTAATTATTTTCAACCTAATCGGAGTTTGTTGTTTAGCCCTTCAGCTTTAGGAGTACACCCCATTTCCAAAGACATTTACATTTTATCATCCGTAAAGAAAATTTTAATCGTACTAGGCCAGTCTGGTGAAGTAAAACACATCACGCTTTTGAATAAAAGATTGCATCGCCAACCAGAAGGATTAACCTTTAATGAGGAGGGCGTTTTGTTTATTTCTAATGAAGGAAAAGAAGGAATCGCCAAAATACATCGATTTGATTATTTACAGTAATAAATTACTCTTGTTGAGGACTTCTTTAGAAATATCCCTCTTTTTCATCAACAAATACGAGAAATGTTTATTTTTGTAGCCAAAGATCTGAAGCTTTAGTGTAAACGTAATACCTACAGCGCTAGATTCTAAGTAATATGAGCAACTAAAAACTTGAAATTTAGTTTAAAATAAAGTTGTTTTAGAAATCCAATATCAAAAATATCACCCAACGATCTAAATAATATGAGTGTTATAGAAATGAAAGTCCCAGTCATCGGGGAATCCGTTACAGAAGTTACCTTGTCTCAATGGTTAAAAGGCAATGGCGATTTCGTCAATATTGATGAAGCTATTTGCGAATTTGAATCTGATAAAGCTACTTTAGAATTTCCTGCAGAAGCTGCTGGAAAATTGACATGGGTAGCTGGAGAAGGAGATGATTTAGAAATCGGCGCACTAGTAGCCAAAATCGATACAAGTGTAAAAGCTCCTAAATCAGCATCCACACCAGAAAAAAGCGCTCCAGTAAAAGAAGCGGTAACCGTCAACGAACCTGCTCCTGTGGCAGAAGTAGCAGCACCAGATTCTTATGCAGCGGGACATCCTTCACCTGCTGCTGCCAAACTAATGAAAGAAAATAATCTGTCTGCTACGGATGTGGTCAGTACTGGAAAAGGCGGTCGGATCACCAAAGAAGACGTATTGACTGCTATTAAAAATAAAAAATCAGCTCCAGCGGCAAAACCAGCTAATGGTAAACCTGCTCCTGCTGTAGCAAAATCAACCACTGCATATAGTCGAGAAACTTCTCGAAAACGAATGACTCGGATGCGTCGTACCATTGCTGCTAACTTAGTAGCTTCTAAAAATCAAACAGCGATGTTGACTACTTTTAACGAAGTAGATTTGTCAGGCGTAAAGGCACTTAGAAAAAAATATCAAGAAGAGTTTGTTGAAAAATATGGTGTGAAATTAGGCTTTATGTCCCTATTCTCGAAAGCCTGTGCCAAAGCGCTAATGGAAATGCCAGATGTCAATGCTCAACTCGATGTTGAAAAAAATGAAATCATTTACCATGATTATGTAGATATTTCAATTGCGATTTCTACGCCAACAGGTTTGGTGGTTCCTCCAGTTCATAACGTGGAATCCATGAAATTTCACGAAATAGAATTAAAAATAAAAGAATTAGCTGGTAAAGCTCGTGCAAATAAATTGACGATAGATGAAATGAGTGGGGGTACTTTTGCGATTACGAATGGTGGTGTTTTTGGCTCTTTAGTGAGTACACCAATTATTAATCAACCACAATCAGCGATTTTAGGAATGCATACCATTCAAGAAAGACCGATTGCGGTCAACGGAGAAGTGGTGATTCGCCCAATGATGTACCTAGCATTATCATACGATCATCGAATTATTGATGGAAGTACCTCGGTTACATTTCTCGTAAGAGTGAAAAAATTATTAGAAGATCCAGTAAAATTATTATTGGATGTATAAAAGCTTAAAGGAGCTTTAAGAGTTTGTTTAAAATTTATTTTAGAGTAAAAATCAATAATTTATGGTTCAGGCGAACTAAAAAATAATGCGTTTAGCGATCTAAACAAATTCTTTTTAAGGAAGACAGGCCTGTCCCGACAAACTTGTCGAGGTTCATAAAGTATTGTTTTTCAGACAATAGAAATTTAAACATACTCTAATTACTGGACATTTGAATCATCAAATGTCCAGTTTTGTATAAATCAAAAAATTAAAAGGAAGCATTGATCCTTTACTACCTTTAAAACCTATCAATAGCTTCCATTGTTTACTAAAAAAACACCTTCCATATTGGCGTTGTTTTTGTAATATTTGATTGTTACAACTGGCCATTTTAGATCAGTTGCATCGATTCTTTTATAGAAATTGAATAAAACAAAAGAAAAACAACACAAACACAAATAACCAATAAAATGACCCTCAAAGAGTTTTTTGAATTATTAGCAGAAAATCCGGCCTATTTACTGGCTTATTTTTTAATGATCCCAATAACAGCCGCTATCGCAGGTTTTATGGGCAAAGGAGAAGGGCACATTGCACCTTGGAAATATCTATATTCTGCCTTGGTGTACCTGGTTTGTGTTCCTGGGATTTTCGCTATTACCTTAAATATATACCTATTCTTATTTGAAAAAATAAGCATCTTCGAATCTGATATTTATACTCAAATTATTCCGATTCTTTCTATGGTCGTTACCTTGTTAATCGCCAAGCGAAACGTACCCTTGGATAGAATTCCAGGATTTGGAAACGTATCGGGATTGTTTATGTTGATTTTTTCTGTACTCATAGTGATGTGGCTTCTCGATAGAACCCGAATCTATGTAGTTGCTTTTACACATATGCCGTTTTACTATGTTGGTTTAATTTTTATTGGACTCTTAGTGATGTTTCGCTTTGGAGTATCCAAATTATTTAAATCACCAGAAAGGACATAAATGGCATTAGTCATTGGTTGCTGGTTATTGGTCGCACTCGAATAGAACTAATAATCAACAACTAATTTCTAACGACGAACCTTACAATACCAAACCAAACTTACCATTTGCCACCTATTTTCGATTATTAATGTCATCAATACATTGATAGATTAGCCCTCGGCTACTCTATTGTGAAATATTATTAATCTGAAAAGGGAAAAAATATATTTGTTCTTTTACTTTTGTTGTGTTTGGTTGGTCAGCCATTCGCAAGAACAGATGGTGCATGCCTATAAGACAGATACTCCTATCCATATTGACGGTCGAATGAATGAGTCCGTTTGGAAAGAAGAACTTTGTATCACCAACTTTCAGATGTCCTATCCACACGATACACTTCCTGCCAAATCCAAAACCTTTGTCCAAATTCTTTTTGATGATAAAAATTTATACATCGGAGCTATTTGTAAAGATAAAATACCTGGGGACTATGTCGTACAATCACTTAAACGAGATTTTGATTTTAAGGTCAATGATGCTTTTGCCATCTTCATAGATGCCTTTAGTGATGCAACGAATGGACTGGGCTTTGCCGTGAATCCTTATGGCGTTCAATGGGATGGCATCATTGCTAATGGAGGAAACAAAAGCATTTCTACAGATTGGGACGGGCGATGGTTTGCAGAAGTTTGGCATCATCCATTAGAGCAATATTGGTCCGTTGAGATTGCGATACCTTTAAAGACGCTTCGCTTCAACGACGCATCCAATGAATGGCGCATTAATTTCGCTCGAAATGATTTGAAACGAAATGAGTTATCCACTTGGGTGCCCATTCCTCGTGGTTTTGAAGCGACGACTTTATCCAGAATGGCTCCACTAGTCTGGGAGAAAGCTCCGCAAAAACCAGGACCAAGTATCGCGCTAAATCCTTACATGGCAGCCACCGCTGTTACAAAATATGATAGCCAAGATAAAATTGATTGGGGTTCTGTTTCAGGAATTGATGCGAAGGTGGCTTTAACCTCTTCTCTCAATTTAGACATTACAGTCAACCCAGATTTTTCACAAGCAGAAGTAGATCAACAAGTCATAGACTTACAGCGATTTGAATTATTTTTTCCAGAACGACGGCCTTTCTTTTTAGAAAATAGTGATCTTTTCGCCCTTTTGGGAAATAGTAGAATACGGCCTTTTTTCTCTAGACGAATTGGTGGTGCAGGTACGGATCCCTTGAAAATTCATTTTGGAGCTAGAGTTAGTGGAAAGTTAAATCGAGATTGGCGCATTGGTTTAATGAGTATGCAAACAGAAGCTGCACCCGGTACTGAATATAAAAATCAAAACTTTAGTGTTGGCACCATTCAAAGAAGAATTTTAAAAGGCTCAAGTATTACGGCTTTTCTAACCAGTAGGCAATCCTATAATCATAGGAAACCTATCGACGATTTTAATCGAGTCACTGGATTAGAATTTGATTATCGATCCGAAGATTCGAAGATAACAGGTAAAGCTTTTTTACATTATGCCTTTACAGAAAAAAAACAATCTAATGCGATTGCTTATAGTTCAAAGGTTCGTTATAAAACACAAAAATTTTCTGTCTTCTTGGGCTTAGATGCGGCAGAAGAAAACTATGTAACCGACATCGGATATGTTCCTCGATTATATCATGAGAATCAAGCAACAGATAGCATACATACTATTCCTTATGCCCATTTGAGAACGAATGGCTATTATCGCTTTTTTGTAAAAAATGGTAGTAATATTGATTTCTTTGGCCCTGAAGTTCACTTTGATTTATTCATGGACAGCAATTTTAAATATCAAGAGTATACCTCTTCCTTGAGCATGGTTTTGCAAATGACGAATACAAGTCGGTTGTCACTCGCTTATGAGCATTATTCGCCGATATTGTTTTTCCCTTTTGTCTTAAGCAGTTTGGACCAAGCTTTTCCCGCAGGGAATTATACCAATGATCGAATTACCATGACCTATGATACCGGTAAGCGAAAAAATATTTTTGGTAAACTAAAAGTAGGATACGGTGGAGAATACATGGGCAAACATTTGGACATCAGAGGAGACTTAAATTATCGAATGCATCGTCAATTGACCTTTGGTCTCAGTTTTTCTCAACAAAACATTGGCGGATTACCTGATGGATTCGGTGAAGTCAAATATACCTTGGTGGGTTCCAAACTAGAACTATCCTTTACCCGTAATCTATTCTTCACGACTTTTCTACAATACAATACCCAAAAAGATAATTTCAATATCAATAGCCGTTTCAATTGGCGCTTCCATCCCATGTCCGATTTGTTTTTGGTTTACACCGAAAATTATCGAACGGAAAACTTAGCGGTTAAAGATCGAGCTTTAGTCTTGAAGTTGAATTATTGGATTGGCTTATAAGCTATTGTTAAGCGAATAGGAAATGGTTCGCTTTGTTTAATCATTGAGTTCTACCAACAATTTTTCATTTTCTATTTGCTTGCTAACTTTTCGCAATTCCTTGCGCTTTCCTTGATTCTTGTAACAATAGGCGAGTATGAATTTTTTCATTTCAGAGGCTTTAATATTTTTATCATCCAACTTTAGTTTATCTATTTTTTTGATCACCTTTTTATACTTTCCTAAATAAGCATCATTTCTTAGTTGAGACAAAATGGCCATTTGTTTTAGTTCTTTAGATGCAGCATTCTTTTCACACTTTTTAAAATAAAATTTACTTTTAGATAAAATTTTTCGTTTGATGTCCTTATTTTCAATTGTGCTTCCTATGCTTCTAAACTCTTCGGCTAAGTTATAATGCTCATTCGAAGTGACTGTTTTCTGATTGATAAGAGGGATTAACTTTTCATTCAATTCACCCAATGTCTCAGGGAATGAATTTAGTATGTTGAAATATTCATTAGCTCCTCTAAATCCTTTCTTGTCATATAGTAGATCTTCGTTTGCAGTGAGTATCAATACGCGTGGTATGAAATTGACTTTATATCGTGCTGCTAGTTTTTTATTTATCGTAATATCTACTTTGAGCAATACGAATTGCTGATGTAATTTTTCAAATTCTTCCGTCTCCCATACTTCTTCATCCATCCTCAAACAAGGTTTACACCAGGTCGCCCAAAAGTCCAAAATGATCAGCTTATTTTCAGCTAAAGCTATCGCCTTAGCGGTTGTAAAATCATGGACGACTTGTCCAATTCCTTTAGTATTTCCGATGGTGATTAAAGCGAAAATTAGTAATACCTTTTTGATTTGATTCATTTTATTTTTACGATTTTATATTCTTAAAGTTGAGTTATTGGATTGTAAAATGACTTGCTACATCCTACCATTGATGCATAAAAATTCGAAGATAACGGTTCTTGCGATAAGATAGTCAATTCCTCAGCGACTATACAAGGATCAAAATCACGGCCTAATATTCTTTCTGTAAAAACTTCATAAATACGAAACAGCACATCCAAAAAAGCTTCATCATTCAATGCGACTTCTGCCATGACAAAGTTGTTTGGAAATTCTAGATATTTAATTTTATGGGTCTTTTTTTCTATGACGATAAGATCTATCTCAATTCCTTCAATATAAATATAATCTTGGTTTTCTTGTATTTTTTTTAAAAATCGATAAGATCAAATCCAGTTAGACCTCTATTTTTTAATCGATTCGCCATCTTTTTCGATATATAGAACCCAGATACAGATCCTTCAACTCTCAATTGAATCCTAAAAAAATCTAACTCATTATCTTTTTTTAGTACCAATTGGTTACATCGAATTCCATATTTTCCCTCTTGAATATAGAAATCATTAATAGATGAAATAGAAATGTCTTCCCAAGTATTTTTTTGGGGATCAGCATAAAAAGAAGTCATCGAAGTCCTTGAAAAGTCACTTTGGGAGAAATCTATCATTTCATTAGAATGATATGGAAAATGAAGAAAATTGAAATTATAATATTCATATTGAAATAATACCTTCTGATCAAAAATATTATATTGAGAAATTTTAAAAAGAGATAATTCATTCACAAATTGGTCACTACATAAAAGACTTACAGGAATGCTTAATGCATTAGTGATTAAATCCGGTAAATATGAGAGTTTTCGATTTACTCTAAAACAAGGTAAGGTCAATTCATAGTCGATTAATTCACCAGCTTTTATATTATTAAGTTGGCTAATGTGATATTCCTTGTCGTATATTTTACTATTGGGATATACTTCTTTTGTAAAAGGATTAAACTTAAAAAAAGTCATGTTAAATCTGTTTTCAAATTAAATACATTAAGGATGGTTTACTACTAAATCATCCTCAATGTATTATATTAAATGTTATAAACCAAAATCAATTAATAAAGCATTGATTTTAATATTAGGATTATTTTCTATTAATAATCGAAGTTTCTTTTGAAATCCTTCGAGTGCTATAGCTGTTTCACTTGGAGTAGCATTCGGGAAATCATTCGCGAAATCAGTAAGTTTTGCCTGTATTTGGTTGTTATAATTAGGATGCCAAGCATGTGTACCATCTGGATAATTAAAACTGAACTTTGGAGCTTTAATTCCATTTTTTGGATGATTCATGTGGAAGGTAAAATGAGTAGACTTAGCTGCTTTTTGAATAATAGGATTATCGGCAAAAGCTTTTGGCAATAAATGGTGAGCTTCATAATTAGCCCATGTACTACCACTCATGTTTAGAATTTCCCTAAAGGAAGAATTATGTGAGAATTCTAAAATCCCACTAGAATTTTCCTTTATATTCAGAATTTTACCTTTACCTGGAGCTGTCTGAATAGCAATATTTAAACGTTTTGTAGTTGTTGAAAGCCACCCCCAAATAGGTAATGCTGCAGCAAAACTAAATGTTGCATTTACTCCTTCTCCTTCTAGGGTATAGATAACTCCATTTATTAAATCGCAGGGTATTCCAGCTGCAGGAATAAGTCCACATATATCAAAAGCTGTATGAACCGCATCTCTATATGTTTGATATTGTGCCTTAAGAGCAATTCTAACTAAACAAATCGACCCACATATTTCACCGGGGTGTTCTTTAATCCATTTAGCTCGATAAAAAGCACACCAATTTGTCCATCTAAGAAATCCAGCAATATCAAATCCAAGCATTTCAATAACTTCATCCATTTGATCTTCCGAATATGGACCTTCTAAGAGACCCGCAATTATAACTTTTGATAAATTCCTAGCTGAGATTACAGATCCAAGATCATAATTATGTTCTATCAAAAAATCAACTATTGCCTCTCCTCCTTCTCCATTAATAATATAGTTGGATTGATCCGCATCAATTTGTAAAAACTTCTCTAAAGCACATTGTTCATTAAGAGTAAAATCTATTCCCTCTCCATTGTCTGTATAACATCCATCTTGCCCGCTTAACCCATTTGGTGAACCTAAGCCAATAATATTGACAACATTCGGTATTGGAATAGTTATACCAAAATTTTGAACAAATTGCTGAGTAGCAGCAATATATGCAGCTTGTTGAAAATGTGCTAAATTATCAAAAGGTCCATCATCACCACTTGGACTTTCAAAACCTGGATGAATAACACTACCACCTGGACTACTACCAGGAAAGGTAGGACCATATTCTGTTCCTGGTTCTGTTCCTGTCCCGTAGTAAGGATCAGTATTAGGGCCATTTGGTCCTGAGATTTGACCATTACCACCGAATACAATTTTATTGCAATCAATACTTACAGCTGCAAGACCAGGACAGGCGCCGCAATCGGTTACAATAGCATAACACCCAGCGGGTAAATCAGTGTCATTTAATATGGATGGTGGTATAACTTCATCATTGATTTCAATACCACTAAAAAAGGATACTAACTCTTGTGCAACAGGAGTACCTTTAATATTCTTTGTAGTTAATTTACTATCCTTAGAAATGATATACACTCCATTAACACCTTTATCATTGTGTCCTGCTAATATGATATGATTGATTTTATTCTTTTTTTCAACCATATAAAATTGGACATGTTCCCCTTTTTTAGTCTTGTAATGGAATAGTCGATCATATACGATGTTCCCCCAACGTTCTTCAAACGTAGGTTTCTTTAATAGAGATGAAAAGATATTATAATCATCTACTCGTTGAGTTAAATACCAAGGAGCATAATCTTTATAATTACTTTTTCCTGACCTTAGTGATGCTGTATTACCGTCTGTATTTTCTCCAAAGGATTGGTGTTGATTTTGAGTTTCCACTTTAGGTTCAATCAATGCTTCTTTTTGACAGGCACTAAAAAAGAGCATAGCGAATGCTAAGACATAAAACGTAAATTGTTTCATAAATTGATAAGTATTTACATGGTGAATTAAAAACGGGAGGCTTTATTAAATGGGAGGAAAGAAATTCGTATAGCTATATCGAAATGAGACACAAGGATAGTCCATTAACATTACATTTGCAAGCGCATGAACGAGATTTTAACATATGACAAGAATCACTAAAAACAATATACTTTCTTTTTTTGACCTACATCTTGCAAAAAAAAAAATGAAGGATACCCTGTCACATTATTTTTGTTTTTGTGCGTAACACTAAGCTGATTTGAAAAAAATTTCGAAGGTTTTAACTCCTAGTGTATATTTCACTTGCAAAAGTAAGTGAATCTTAAAATACTTTCTGTTGTCTGTTTCATTGTCCCGCCCAATACAATCCTTTTTTTCATCTGATCCAAAAAATTATAATGCTATTCAAATTTTACTAAAGGCTCATGTTGATTCTACTTTCTCGCCACATGCTTATTTAATAAAAAAAGAATAGAGATCAATACGAATCCATGGATAAAAGCAAAAGGATAACACAAGCTTAAAGTTCTTGCTACTTTTCGTTTTTATAAAAATAGACAATAAAAATTCAAGTAAATAAAACAAAGCCCCATCATTTCCCATTATAATAGTGTACTTTCTACGAATGATTGATATGATACAAATCTTTAAAATATTTTCTTTCCTTTTCTTTTCTTTTTCGCTTTCCGCGCAAAGCTGGAATAGTTTGGTGCAAATCGGTGCGGCCGGTACCGAATCCATCGATGATTTACAAACCAATGCTGATCAACATTTATTTGCTTGTGGTCGATTCAATAGTGGTTTTGAAATAGAGGGAACGCCATTGGTAAATGCCGGAAACGCAGATGTGTTTTTATTAAAAATGAACGCGGATGCTTCTTTAGATTGGGCCGTTAGTGGAGGTAGTAGCAGTCTTGATGCGAGTGCAGGAATTGCCTTGACGGAAACACAAATTTATTGGACAGGAACCTACTGGTTAGATGCTGCTTTTGGAGAACTCACTTTGACTGCAGAGAAAAGCGCCAAGTCTATTTTTTTATTGGAATATAGTTTGGAAGGAGAAGTCAATTGGAATCTAAGCATTCATGGAACTGGAACAAAAACGGTAACCGATATACAAAGCGATGAGGAAGGAAATATTTATTTGACAGGTAGTTTTTCGGATAGTTTGTTTGTGATGGATCGGGCCTTGAGGGCAAAAAGTGAAACAGATTTATTTGTTTTAAAACTAAATGAGTCCCATGAAATACTGTGGTTAGTCCAAGCAGGAGATGAAGGCGTGACACTACCAGAGAGAATGGTCATTGCGTCTAATGGTGATGTTATTCTGGCAGGTGCGATACAAGGAATCGCAACTTTTGGAACCGACGTAGTGGATACGAATACGAGTGATGACGATGTTTTTGTCGCTCGGCTTTCCACTGAAGGCGAAGGAATCTGGGGTCGAAAAGCTGGTGGTGTCCACGGGCAATTTTGCAGTGCCTTGACTATGGATGAAGAAGAAAACATTTATGTTGGGGGAAATATAATTGGGGTGATGAAACTAAGCGATGATCTGATCATTCAGTCACCGAACTTAGCTAATAATTTATTTTTGGTAAAATATGATCCTGATGGAACGCCCATCTGGGCCAAATCAATGGGCGGGTTTGATCCGGAGTTGGTCACGGATCTACAATACAAAGATGAACAACTCATTTTGAGTGGCTACTTTCGCAATAGTTTAGAAATAGATAATTTTTCCGCGACAGCGGCACCTAATTTAAACACTGCATTCCTAGCTAGTTTTGATTTAACAGGTGAATCACAATGGGTCAATGTCTTCAACGGAGACAATCAAGTTTTTCTAAATGAAATTGCTTTTAATCATGCAACTGGTGAAATATTGGGCGCAGGAGCTTTTAACGGAAGTCTTGAATTTGACAACGAGACCTACGAAACCAATGGCTTTTATGATGTATTTATAGGAAGCTATGGAGGCATTTTTACAGACGTAAAGAAGACAAAAGAAGAGGCATTCAATTTTAAAATTTCGCCAAATCCAGCAAATGATTTTCTTTTTATAGAAACGCAAGAAGAGGCCTTCGAAACGAAGATAGTCAATATCCAAGGTCAAATTTTATTACAAAACATCAATGAAAAATCAATCAACATTTCCGAATTACCATCAGGGATTTATTTTCTAAAGATCAATTCGAAAAAAAATAATTCATTAAGAATAACTCGTTTTTTAAAAAGTAGCAACTAAATTTAAGGCTTTCGCCAAAAAAACAAATCTCAGCTATTTTTTTGAACCACAAACGGTAAATTGTAATTCCAATTCAACAACCCGTCAGAAGGTCCATTCAAAATTCAATTATTCTAGCATTCAATCATCCAACTCTTCACCTTCCAAATCCACAAAACTATCGACCATCACATTGTACTTGACAAAATTACACCACTTACATTTTTTCTCTCCGCAACCTTCATAAAAATCGTGTGCTAAAATTTTGCGATAAGCATCCTTAATCAAACCTCGAACAATAGCTACTTCCTTGGGAACAAACTCAATCCGTTTACTTTTGAATTCGCCTTTTGCATTGGATTCAAAATAAGATATTTCACCTGAGGTCGCTATTTTTTCAACTTGCTGCGCTTCGTATAAAAGCTTGTAAAATATAAGTTGACGACGATAGTTTCCTCCGTTCGGATTGGCCTCCGTAAATTTCCGGAAACGAGCATCATTGGGACGCCCTGTTTTATAATCCAAGACGTGAACGTAATTATTTTCTTTATTAAAATCTAATCTATCAATGGTGCCAACGATCGGAACACCATCCAATTCTACGTTGCGAATATTGTGTTCGATCAATAATTTTTTGGGCCAAGTATGGACATATTGTTGATAGTAGGCCGTCAATTCTCGTTCTCCCATTTCCAATCTTCGATCAAATTCTTTTTTTGTGAATTGTCCACGTTGGCGATGTATTTCCGCTTTAAAGTAAATCACCATATCAGCTGCACTTGGTAATTTGAACTCAGGATCAAGTTGTCGCTTTTCAAATATTTTACTGATCGCGAAATGCATGGCTATACCATAGGAAGCCGCTTCGCTTTGGACATAAGGAATCCGCAAAACATTTTCATAATAAAAACTCAAAGGACAACGTAAAAAACTATTCAAACTAGTCACCGACAAGGCAAAACCTTCTAAAATCGCATTGATCTCATCTTTGTCTGCTTTCGGCGCGACTGGTTTTTCCGTTTCCAACATCAAGAGCATTTGAGCATCGATAAGCATATTTTCGTCTGGCTCCTTTTGTTGAATTTTTATTTCCGTATCATCTAAAATCTCATCAATATAAAGCGCCCGTTGTAAAGATTTTCCAGCATTGTCTTTAGCACTATAAGAGATATGTAGAAATTCTTTGGCACGTGTCATCGCCACATAAAAGAGACGTCGTCGAGCTTCCATGGCATCGTCTTCTCCAGAAAAAGTCAAAGTATCTGGAAAAGTAAAACGACGAGAACCAATACTTTTTCCAGGTTCCCATTGATCTTTAACCCCATCAATCATAAAGGCATATTGAAATTCTAAACCTTTCGAACTATGTGCTGTAAGTAAGTTGACACCATGTTTAGCATGAATGGTTTTTTGGATTCCGATGGATAAATAATTGGTATCCATATTACTAAAAATATCGAGTAAGTTTTTAAGTCTTAATCGTGGATTTTTATCCGTTTCCTTACGGACAAAATTACAAAAGGTGCTGAGGACTTGAAGCTGCCATTTTTTATCACTGCGCTTTAAAAGATGTGCAAGTAGTCCACTTCGATTACTGATTCGTTCGATAAGCGTCGGTAAAGTAAAATTGGTATAATCTCCAATAAGGTGATTGATCAAATCGGCAAAACGAAGAACCGCTTCCTTATTCTTAAGGCCTAGTTCGGCTAACTTTTCTTCATCAGAAATAAGGTCCCTCCAATATTTAGTTTTTCCTTTTTCTTGTTTCGCTAAATGAAAACTAAGTTTTGCTAAGTCCGTAGTAGAAATTCCTAGAAAATCAAAATGCATGATTTTATATAACATTGGTTCTCCCGTATATGGACGATAATGTTCCGCATTGATATATTCTAAAAGCATCCGCAAATTGAGTATGATCGGTAGGTCAAGTATATTGACTTGTCTTCTAGTGTTATATGGAATGCCTTTTTTTTCTAGCAGTGTGATAATATTTCTAACCTGACGATGTTTGGCATAAATGACTGCAACATCTTCGAGCGGAAAATCTTCTTGATACAAATTTTCGATTTGGAGAACGATGTCTGCTTCTTCTTGTGCTCGATTTTGGTATTCGACGATATGAGGTTTGATGGGCGAACGAGCGAATAATTTATTTTGCGCTTGTAGGTTTTTATCGATTCCCTCTAAGGCGCTAACAATCCGATTTTGATTGTGATCAATCACTGCGCGAGAACTGTCTAAAATATGTTGAGAGGAACGATAGTTATCTTTCAACATGACTAACTTTAAATCTTCTTTATAGTCATTATAAAAGTCAACTAAGTTTTTCAACCGAGCGCCTTGGAATTCAAAAATAGATTGATCATCATCACCAACGATAAAAACATTAGGACTATTCCAATATTCAATCAGCTTGTGTAATATTTGATTTTGAGAACCATTGGTATCTTGATATTCATCGACTAAAAAGTAAAGATATTTTTCCTGATAAGTTCGTAATAATGCCTCTTGCTCCTCAAAGGCTTTTAAGACCCATAAGATCATATCGTCAAAATCATACCTTCTAGCACGATCCATCAAATGAAGATAATTGGGATACAAATCAATGGCAGCTTTGAGCAATTCCATTTTATCTACTTGCTCGTCAATTTTCCATTTTTTTAAATCACCCTTTTTAAATTCATTTTGTTTTCGTTTATAAATATAGCTTTCTCGATTTGGTAGATCGGACAGATATTCGTCGATTTTTTGATTGATAAATTCACCAGACCAAGCCTCTGATTTCATTCGTTTGAACAAATCATATAAATGCCGTTCATAAAAATAAAGGTCATTACTTCGAGCCTTTAATAAATGGTCTGGAGCTAAGTCGTCAATCAATTGTCGAATTAATTCTACTCGTTCCAAATCATTGAGCGGCTCCAATTCATGTCGTCCGAATCGTTCGAGATTATCTTGGATAATGCTGTTGCAAAAAGAATGGAAAGTATAAATATGAACGCGATGTGCTTCTGGTCCAATAAATTCTAGCAAGCGTTCGCGCATGGCATGTACACCAGCATCTGTAAAAGTCAAACAAAGAATATTGGCAGCATGCGCATCAGTTTCCATGAGTATGCGACCGATACGGGCGGTAAGGATATGAGTTTTTCCCGTGCCTGGTCCAGCAATTACCAACACAGGACCTTCTATTTGTTCTACGGCTTCTTGTTGACCAGTGTTGAGTCGGGCCAGTTCTTCACTAAAGGCTTGATTGTATTTGGCTAATTTTTTCGGTTGGGAAGGGTTTGACATTCCTTTTTTTTGCGAAGATAAGAATTAACAGATAACCTACTGATAGCTATGGAGATATTTACTTTGAAATAAATTTATGCCTGGGTTTAAAGTTGACTCCTAAAATAAAGCTTTAGGATTTTGAACGACAAAGGCATAAAATTTCTCCAAGAGAAGTCAAAATTGTTTTCTTTGAAATTGTTTTAAAATGTCTGCTTGTGCGAAAAATTCAGATTTAAGGTTCTCTAGAAGCTTATTTTTAAGTGCAACCTTCTGGTTGGACGCGAAAATAGCTGAATAGAGGTTCTCTAAGCTGAGTTTTGCAGTCAAGTAAGGTATTTTAAAACAACTTCTTTGTCTCTTTGTGGTTCAAAATTACACTATAGCGGTTTTTACTACAAAAAAAATTATCTAGCATAAGCCTTAAAGAATTTACATTCCTCAATCGCTTGCTGATAAAACTCCGTATCGGCATACTCCGCTTTTAGCAAACCAAAGTATTTTCGATACTCTGTCGGAGGAGTCGGTATTTCGTTTCGATATCCCGTGTAAGCACAATCTTTACTGGTAAAATAGGCATTTTGTTCACATTTAGCAGCCATAAAAGAGGCCCGTGCAGCGAGTTCTCGATTTTTGGTGAGCACACGAGCTTTTTCAAAATATTCCAAGGCTTTGGTACAATCATGATTTTCTTGATTTCCGTAAGGGAAAAACCAATGTTTAAAAATTCCTAATTTTCGATATTCCCAATTGCCACCACTGCGGAAAAAATCCATTGCTTTCCAACTATTCCCAAAATAGGTCATATTGTAATGCGCCAAGCCAAGCAGGTAATAATAAATCGGGCCTTTTTCAAAATCAGATTTGGCTTTGTATTCCAATTCAAATATTCTTTCAATCAAGGTTACTTTATTATAGACAATCGTATCCTCCAAAGGGCATTCGATACAATCGGTTATATGATCAACAAAAGGATTGAACTGATATTTATCCCACTCATTTCTAGGAATACGTTTGAGTACCTCGAGGGCAGCCTCTGGTTTTCCTTCCAAAAGTAAAAGCGTTCCTTTCATATCCAACAAATCATTTTCTATAGAATTGCCATCAGGGTTGGTGATCAATGCTCGTTCAAATTTTGTTTTTTCTTCCTTCTGGCAAAGTTCTAATAAGTCTTCAATGATGTCTTCTTGAGGATGAGGCTTTAGGTCTTGTATATTAAAATGACACCTAAAAGCTTTTCCAGGGGTTCCTGCTTTTTTGTATTCGTGAGCGAATTTATCATTAATAAAATCTTGAAAATCGGCCTGGGTTTTATAGATCGGATTATCTTTAATGACCTCGACAATTTCATCTTCCTCTTCGGCATCAATGCCATCATAATCTGTGATTTGATGGGCTAGCTTAAAGATATCGAGTTGTTCTTTTAAACGTGGTTTTTTAATCGTTTTGGATAATTCAGTAAAAGTGGTGTTAGCCGCATAAAGATCACCAGAAAGATATTCAATATAACCTTGAGCCAATTGCCACAGTTCTTTATTGGCGACTTTATTTTCTTTGACACATTGGATGATAAATTTTTCTAGACCAACCAAATAGGTATTGGCTTCCTGACGAGGAATTTTATGAAATCGTTTATTGTCTCTTTTTTTATCGTTAAAGTCGATGCCTAAAAAATCTTTTTCTAATTTTCTCATTTCTTTGACCAACAACAATTCTAAATTAGGATTGAGTGGATCTAGTTGATAAATTTCCGCCATTTCTTCAGCCGCTTTACTTTCCTCAGTGTTGGCGCGGAGTGCGTACAAGGTGGCTCGTTCTTGATTGGATTGACAAAGTAATAAACAAGCTTTCCATTGTTCATCCGTTTGTATTTTAAAACTTTGATATGCTGAAGCCCGTTTACTTTTGCTATTTTGAAAAATTAAAGCGTATAAGTAAGCTGCCTCTACTTTTTCGCCAAGATGATATAAAGCACCAGCTTTGTGACCCAATATCCAATCGAAGAGTATACTTTTCTTAGTATCTGTTTTGGGCAAAAGACTATCGTATAGTTCTAGCACCAATTCATATTCTTGAACATAGTGAGCTAAGCGAATCAATTGATAGGCGTAGCGAAGTTTAATGTAGTTGGATTTGGTTTTTCGAAACATTCTACGACCTGATGCAATTAAATTTTTCATGGTGATGATGTCCCTTTTGGGAACGTCCCAACCTCCTTGATAAGTCACATGAGGTTCGCAGGTTTTAGCAAAAATAAGGTAGTCGATGGTTTCGTTGCATTCATTTCGTTCGAGATGTCGAGCAAAAGAATTTCTATTCAGTCGAGCTGGAAGTGGATAATTTTTACTTTTGATGGCAGTCTTCACCGTCTCGAGATCTTCAACGGAAGTATTATAAATCAATTCTTGGATGTCTTTGACTTTAGCTAACTGACAAAATATTTCTTGCCATTCTGCTAGATTTTCATCGACTTGGACTTCACTTTCTTGTTGATAATTTTCGTAAAGTTGATCGAATTTTAAAAAGTAAGGAGCGTAAGGACCATCTTCTGCGGTTAACTCCGGGAGTAAAAAGGAATATCCTTTAAAACTAAAATCACTAGGCCCACATCCTTTAGAAATTTTACTCGGTAGTAGCATCAATAACAAACAACAGAATGGAATACTCCAGGTCATTAAGCGGGTAATGGTGTTTTTTCTATTTCTATAAAAATGACGAAGAGAACGCTTGATTTTAAAATTATTCATTGCGGTATTAATTATTAAGTTCCTGGCCCAGTTGATGAAGCGTCTGATATGGGAAGTGTTTTATCGTAAGCGTATCAAGGTGATAAAAGACCAGATGTCGATCTTCTTTTTTTAGATGTCCATCTAGCATATCAATCGCATCTTGTAGATTCTTAATCGAAATTTTTTCTAGACGTATGTGATCTTTTTGATATAAATAATGTCCATGAAGATAAGTACTTTTTACAAGTTCATATTGGTTTTGGTCAACTTTAAAAAATCTTTCTGGATCGGTCAATTCAGTCTCTTCTAACTGGTTAATCAATTTGATCATTTTGCCATCTCGAAATAAAACACCCCAAGAAAAAATAGGTAAAGCCAAATCTAGCGCCAGCGGATATTGGTCAAAGTTAACTAGATATTGTTTGGCTACTGCCAAATCTAAAATGGAATTTTTACTTTCTGGATTTTCGAGATCTCCCATGTTGTAAAACATCAACATGCCACGATCAACAGGCGGTACACCAGTCCGTTTGAAAAACTTGATTTGATGCAACCGGATTGTCGCAGATAATTCCCATGATTTCGATTGGATTTGATCTTTTAAAATAGTCAAAAATCGAAAGTATCGCCATTTTGTTTTTTCACTCCAATCACAATCTATCTGTATTTCTTTGATAGTATACTGCTGAAGATTTTCCGATAAGGAATTTATTTTTTTTAAAATATGGTCGCTTAAAATAGGCAACTCACTTTCTTCTAATTGTAATAAAGTTCGATTGGTAATAAAAATGGTAGGAACAATTTCTAAAATATTTGCAGGTGTATTTTTAACAATTAAAGACGCGAGAGGTTTGGTTTCCTTTTTATTAAAATCATAATCGACATCAAAAAAATGAAGGTAAAGTTTTTTAACATTTGTGGAATCAAGATAAGCTTGTTCTTGAGGAAAAATATTCAACTCTCTTTTCCAATGATAAAAAGATAATTCACAAGAATTGCTTGATTGACGACAAGAAGGAAAAAAGCAGATAGCTATCAAAAACAGAAATGAGTTAAAATAAAAATAAGTTAATTTATTCATATTAATCCTTCTCGTATTAGATCATGTAGGTGAATAAAACCAACATATTTTTTATTTTCCGTCACCACTAATTGAGTGATACTATTTTTTCGCATCATGCTCAGTGCATTAATGGCCAATTCATTGGCTTCAATAAAAATTGGTTTTGGGTTCATAATATCTTTCGCTTCTAAATTGGAAAAATCATGATGCTGTTCCAGCATTCGACGTAAGTCACCATCTGTAATGATACCCGCAATTTTTTGATCTGCATCTAAAACGATCGTTGCGCCTAATCGTTTGGACGTAATTTCTACAATCGTATCACGAATACTTGTATTCACCAAAACGATAGGCTTTTCATTGCTAGGGTATATATTGTTGACACGTAAATATAGCTGCTTCCCTAATGATCCACCGGGATGAAATTGCGCAAAATCAGCAGTCGTAAAACCACGAAGTGCTAGCAACGAAGTGGCTAAGGCATCTCCCATTACCATCTGAGCAGTCGTACTCGCCGTGGGTGCTAAGTTATTCGGATCAGCTTCTTTTGAAACAGGTGTATATAATAAAAAATCGGCTTGCTGACTAAGATAGGAAGTTGAGTTACTCGACATTACCATCAAGGTATTACCTAAGTTTTTAATGAGCGGAACTAAGACTTTTATTTCTGAAGTTTCTCCACTTTTTGAAATGAGTAAAGCGATATCTTCAGGACGAATCATTCCTAAGTCGCCATGAATGGCATCAGAAGCGTGCATGAAAATAGCAGGTGTTCCTGTTGAGTTTAAAGTGGCTACGATCTTCTTAGCAATTAACGCACTTTTGCCAATACCCGACACTATAACTCGACCTGAAGAGTTAAAAATAGTTTCAACGGCTTCGCAAAATTGATGATTGATTCCTTCTTTTAAGGCATCAATTGTTTCCTCTTCAATTTGTATTGTTCGTAGAGCAATTGTAGTAATTATTTTTTCGTTATTCACAACTAATATTTGTATTTTTGACAGCTTTTTAAAAAAAAGATCTAGCTCTGTTTTTTAAGTTTAGAAAACATCCATGAAAAGGATTAACTTTTAAAAATTTCTGTTTAAAAGTGAGGAAAGATTTAATGTAAGAATTACTTGGTTAATAAAAAAAAATTCTTATTTTTAGTTAAGCATTTATACTGATACAGCACTGAAGTAATGCTCAAAAACTAAATATCTCTTTTGATTTCGATTTTTAGTATGATTGACGTTCTTTTGCAATTACTTACAATCTTCTCTAAAACCGAAAATTGAGAATTATTTATTTGAGCTGTAATAACTTCAAATGTTCTCTCTCTTTTTACCTACAATTTTTTTTAGAAAAATTTGATGGACACTTACTATTAAGTTGAATAAAATATTTTCGCATCCAAGTGATGCAACACAAAATAAGTTGAATAATTAAGAATATGTTTATAAATACTTTAAACATAATCACAAAAGAATTTGAATGATGATGATTGATGCTAAAGAAAGTTTAAACGAAGCCTTACAAAGATTTTTTGGCTTTGATAAATTTAAAGGAAATCAAGAAGCAATTATTAACAGTGTCTTAGATGGTAAAGATACGTTTGTAATTATGCCCACAGGTGGCGGTAAATCTCTTTGTTACCAATTGCCCGCGTTGATGATGCAGGGAACTGCTATTGTCATCTCTCCATTAATTGCTTTGATGAAAAATCAAGTAGACTCCATCCGAAGCCATAGCCAAATGGATGAAGTGGCTCATTTCCTGAATTCGTCTTTGACAAAATCTCAGATGAAGCGAGTCAAATCAGATATCGCTGATGGGAAAACAAAATTACTTTTTATTGCTCCTGAGACTTTAACTAAAAATGAGAATTTAGAATTCTTCCGTAGTGTTGATTTATCTTTTGTAGCAGTAGATGAAGCTCACTGTATTTCTGAATGGGGACATGACTTCCGTCCAGAATATAGGAGAATTCGAACGATGATTGATTCTATTGATAAAGAAATTCCAATCATTGCCTTGACCGCTACAGCGACGCCTAAAGTTCGAACGGATATCGTTAAGAACTTGAATATGGATAAGCTGAATAGTTTTGTCTCCTCTTTCAATCGTGACAACTTATATTATGAAGTTCGTCCAAAAGGAACCAAAGATCAAACGGTCAAAAACATTATTCAAATTATCAAAGGGATGGATTCTCCTTCTGGAATCATCTATGTGCAAAGTCGAAAATCGACAGAAATGATTGCACAATTATTAAAAGTAAATGATATCAATGCGGCTCCTTACCATGCGGGCTTAGATGCTAAAACAAGAACAAAAGCTCAGGATGATTTCTTGATGGAAAAGGTGGATGTAATTGTCGCTACCATTGCTTTTGGAATGGGCATCGACAAACCTGATGTGCGTTTTGTTATTCACTATGATATTCCAAAGAGTATTGAAAATTATTATCAAGAAACTGGAAGAGCAGGACGTGATGGTTTGGAAGGAAGATGTGTGGCTTTTTATTCTTATAAAGACATTCAACGATTGGAAAAATTCTTACGAGACAAACCAGTTGCTGAAAGAGAAATGGGCGCCCAATTGATGCAAGAAATCATGGCTTACTCTGAAACAACTTCTTGTCGTCGCCGGTTTCTATTGCATTATTTTGGAGAAGACTTCAAAGAAGAAAAATGTGGAAAAATGTGTGATAGCTGTCGCCATCCACAAGATAAAATTGAGGTTGGAACTGAAATGGTACAATCCCTTCGTTCTATTGAAAGTTTGAATGAAAATTATGGAATCAAAATCATGGTTGATTTTGTGATGGGGAAAGATACTCAAGAAATGAAAGAATACGGCCATGATCAATTAGAGTTATATGGCGTTGGAAAAGAAAAAAACGATAACTTTTGGAATTCTATTTTTAGACAAGCTTTATTACATAACTTTATTTATAAGGACATCGAGAATTATGGCTTATTAAGAATGACGGATGCAGGACGGGCTTTTATTAAGAACCCGACGAACTTGCAAATTCCTTTGAATAGAAATTATGATTTAGTTAGCATAGCGGATAGTGAAGTCAAATCAAAAACAGCTGTATTGGATAAAACTTTAATGACGCTGTTGAAAGATTTGCGAAGACAAATTGCGAAAGAAAAAAATATTCCTCCATACATTGTTTTTCAAGATCCGTCTTTAGAAGACATGGCAACGCAATATCCTATTTCCATGGATGACATGGCACACATCACGGGAGTGAGCAAAGGGAAAGCCATTCGATATGGAAAGACATTTGTCAATTTGATTAAGCAATATGTTGAGGAAAATGATATTGAACGACCGACTGATTTTGTAGTCAAACAAGTAGCGAATAAATCAAAAATCAAAGTCAATATCATCCAAGGAATTGATAGAAAAATCCCTCTTTATGATATCGCCTCTTCTAATTCTTTAAACATGGAAGAACTGATGGAAGAAATGGACGCTATTGTTATTTCCGGTACAAAAGTCAATATTGATTATTATATCGATGAAAACGTTGATGAATATTCTAAAGAAGATATTTATGAATACTTTATGACCGCGGAATCAGATTCAGTAGATGCTGCATTCGTAGAATTGAAAGATGATGACATTACTTTAGAAGAAATTCAATTGATGCGTATTAAATTTTTATCAGAAATGGCTAATTAAATATACTTGGCTTTTAATTACAGCCGTTATAAACTTCGTCAAATGAATCAGAAATTGCTTTGCAGTTTCTGATTTGTTTTTTGTGGAATAACTATTGATTTTTGTTGTTAGTTCATAGTTGTTGGTAGCTTGATAGGCACAAAATAAGCTAAAAGCATGTTTAAAATTTATTTTAGATTGAAAATCAATAGAAATTTAAACATGCTCTAATATCAAGTGGGATTGATTATATTGATCTAATAAAAAGTAGAAAAGATATTTATGAAAATTATTATCATTAACGGTCCGAATTTAAATTTATTAGGAAAAAGAGAACCTGAAATTTATGGTACTCAAACCTTTGATCAATACTTCGAATCTCTTCAACAAAAATACCCTCAATTAGCATTGCATTATTTTCAACATAATTGTGAAGGCGATTTGATTGATAAATTACATGAGGTTGGATTCACATTTGATGGAATTATTTTGAACGCAGGTGCTTATACCCATACTTCGATTGCCATTGCAGATGCTGTCGCAGCCATTTCAACTCCTGTAGTCGAAGTTCATATTTCAAATGTTTATGCACGAGAAAGTTTCCGACAACATTCTTACCTCTCACCTAACTGTAAGGGATGCATTATTGGCTTTGGCTTAAAAGGATATGAGTTGGGGATTGAATCGTTTTTATAATTTTTTTTGAGTAAAAATAGACTTCACTAGCCTACGAATTAATCAATTATTCGGGCTTACTGAAGTCTACAGTCTGAGGTCCTAACTCCTCCTCCTAAATCAAGGCCCCGATCGAATTGGTGTTGAATGAAAGTTCAAATCAAGTAGCCTCAATTTTCTTTTCTTACCAATTTTATATTTTTTTGATTTAAATATTTTTCGAATAAGCCAAGCGACAATGACTGTTACTCCTGGAATAATAATAGTCGCCCGATTTAAGTCTGAATAATCTAAGGCCTTCCCTAGTAGAGATAAACCAACAAAAGCACCAGAAGCAACATAAGCATTCGTGCTCACCCCCCTAGACCAAGCTCTATTTTTATAAGATTTGATGGCTACAATTTGATCTACTTTGATGACTCGATTGGTAAAGAGAATGGTATGCTCATCCACATAAAGATCTTGAATGGTTTCATGATACCAATAATCATCCCCTTTTAGTTGAAAAACTAATTCTTCTCCAATAAAATATTTCTTTGTTTTGAGTTTTCCATATTTTTCCATCTGCAATACTTTCTGACATAGCGCAGTTGAAAGAAAAACACTGCATAGAAAAATGGTAAGTAAGATTAGGCGCATCATATTTGATAGTTTAGCTAAGAGAATGGGTAAAATTTAGAAACTAGGATATAGTAGAAACAATCAATTTGTCTGCGGGCCTCTGAGCTCTGTATCCTAAATTTTGACTCTTAATGTCATCTATTTAACTGCCGAATAAACTTCTTTATTACTTTGTTAACAGCTCGATCGATTTCTTGATAAGTCATTGCTTTTTTACCTATGAACAAAAACATCATTACATATTGCTGATCATCTTCTGCAATTGCTTCGTAGAGCAAATGTTTTTGTAAGCGATAAGCTTCTCGAATTTTTCGTCGGATTTGATTGCGATGAACGGCTTTAGGAAAAGACCGCTTAGGTACACTGACCGTAAATTGTATCGGAGATTTTTGTGCAGCATCAATTGATTTCCATACTAAACGCAATGGAAACATAGAAAATGATTTTCCTTCTTTAAAAAGGCTACCTATGATTTTACGACTTTTGAGTCGCTCTTCTTTCTTGAAAGTAAAGGAAGGCATAAAGATATACGATCTAATAAAAGGAGAAGAGAATAAGAAAAGGTATAGGAAAGTATCTGGTGGAGACTACCAGTAAAATAATTGCTTTCCTGCTCCTGTACAATTAAACATACAGGGGCAGGGAGTAAATATTACTTCGTTCTTATTTCGTCAGAAACAGTCAATTTAGCGCGACCTTTAGCTCTTCTTCTAGCTAATACTTTTCGGCCACTCTTGCTGCTCATACGCTCTCTGAATCCGTGTTTATTTGCTCTCTTTCTCTTTGATGGTTGAAATGTCCTTTTCATTATTGAAAAATTTAAATATTATTCTTGTTCTTTTAAAAAGTTGGACAAAGGTAAGCGAAATTTGTTTACCAGACAACAAATTTGGCCTACTTTTACACTTGAAATGCTTTAAAAAATCAGATTTTTAAATAGAAATGATCTTTTTTGGCAAAACAGAATAGATAAAAAAAGTCATTGATCGTAAAATTCATTTTATAGAATCGATGATCAATGACTTTTTATCTATTTATTTTATTGTCTTTTTCCTATCCGTTCATAGAAGTTAAGAATTCTTCATTGCTTGTAGAGTGAAGCATATGTTTACGTAAGAATTCCATCGCTTCGACGGGCTTCATATCAGCTAAATGTTTTCGTAAGATAAACATGCGCTGTAAAGTATCTTTATCTAATAATAATTCTTCTCTACGGGTGCTAGACTTAGTCAAGTCAATCGCAGGATACAATCGTTTGTTGGCCAATGAACGATCCAATTGAAGCTCCATATTACCCGTACCTTTAAATTCTTCAAAGATTACTTGATCCATTTTTGAACCAGTATCAATCAAGGCAGTTGCTAAGATGGTTAAAGAACCACCATTCTCGACATTACGAGCAGCACCAAAGAATTTTTTAGGTTTGTGTAAAGCGTTGGCTTCCACACCACCAGATAGTACTTTACCACTTGCAGGAGCTACTGTGTTGTAAGCTCTTGCTAAACGAGTAATGGAATCTAGAAGTATAACGACATCATGACCACACTCTACTAAACGTTTGGCTTTTTCTAAAACAATACCTGCTACTCGAACGTGATTGTCAGCAGGCTCATCAAATGTAGAAGCCACTACTTCAGCGTTTACATTACGTTTCATGTCTGTTACCTCCTCAGGACGTTCATCTACTAATAAGATGATCATGTAACATTCAGGATTGTTTTTAGATATGCTATTAGCTACATCTTTCAATAAGAATGTTTTACCTGTTTTAGGTTGTGCAACGATCAGTCCTCTTTGTCCTTTTCCAACTGGAGTGAACAAATCAATCATTCTTGAACCATAATCTTTACCAGATGGAGAAGAAGTCATTTTGAATTTTTCCGTAGGGAAAAGTGGTGTTAGATAATCAAAAGGAACTCGATCTCTTACATTTTGAGGTTCTAAACCATTGATTCTAGAAACACGTAGTAAGGCAAAATATTTTTCACCTTCTTTTGGAGGACGAATCGCACCTCTTACCGTATCTCCCGTTCGCAGACCAAAAAGCTTAATTTGAGATGGAGATACATATATATCATCAGGAGAAGTAAGGTAGTTGTAATCAGCAGATCTTAAGAAACCATAACCATCAGGCATCATTTCTAAAACACCTTCACCTTCAATGATCCCGTCTAACTCAATATTAAACTTACCTTCTGAGTTAGAAGAATTTTCATTTCGGTCTCCTCTATCGTTTCTATCGTTCCTGTCATTTCTATCTCTGCGGTCGTTCCTATCATTTCTATCATAACGATCATTCCTATCTTCTCTTTCGTTTCGATTGGAACGTTCCTCTCTTTCTGCTACTTTTTCTACTACTTTCTCCTTCTCTTCCTCTTTAGCTTCTACAATAGTAGGTTTTTCTTCTTCTTCCTCTTCCTCCTTTTCTTCTTCATGTCGTTGATAATCAGACATTTTTTCTTCATTCTTAGGTCGACTAAAAGGAGCGGTAGTCGTTATCTTTTTACGTTTCCTTCTTTTATCGGTTGATGAACTTTCTTCATCTTGATCTTTTGCCATTTTCTTATCTTTAGTAGTCTTGGAGGTCTTTTTATCAGAGTCAGCGGCCCCATTTTTTTCAGTGAGCGCTTGTTCATCTAAGATTTTATAGATAAGCTCTTGTTTATTGAGCCTTTTATAACCTTTTAGTCCAATCTCTTCTGCCAAATCTCTTAATTTAGGCACAAGCATGTCGTTCAACTGTAGGATATCATACATATATTCAAATGTTTTTTTAGATCGGATCTAAATTCTGTGGTTTTTAATACTGTGCTTTGGGGTTCTATTTAAGCGCAGTACATTATTAATTTTACGCTTATTTCTCTAAAAGTTACTTCTAATATTAAATTGAGCATTAAAATAAAAGGACTTTTTCGTGGAATTGAAAGCGTGGAGATCGAAAAGAGCTAAATAAAAGTGATTAGTTTAATCCTTATGGAATTATAAACCCAGGAATTTGTTAATTTAAAAGATAACGTGGGAATTTACGAGGAATTATCGTTTAAAACACCTTGAAAGGATACTAGCAAAAGTAAGACTAATCGTAGGGAATAAACAGATGTGCTAATCGTTAGCTAACGCAAAAATACATTTTATTTTTAATTTCAAATACTATCTTTGCAAAAAAAGTAATAAAGTTTTCCACAGAACCTCTTCAGGCGCCGTTAAAACTAGCATTATTTTAATATTACTAACATATTTTATACCAATTTTATTATATCAACCCATTTAATTCATGTTGACACTTAATCAGATTAGAAATCAAAAAGAATTGCTTATTGAACGATTACAGGTCCGAAATCTCTCAAAAGATGATGTGACGAAGCTAATTGAGGCAATTATTGTGCTGGATGACAAGCGAAAAAGTACCCAAACAGCCTTGGATGAGGTTTTGGCGAAGTCAAATATTCTTTCTAAAGAAATCGGAAACCTATACAAACAGGGCAAAAGAGAGGAAGCGGATGCCATGAAGGCCGAAGTGAGTGTTTTAAAGGGAAAATCAGGTGAACTACAAAGCAATATGCAGGAAACGATGGTGGAATTAGAAAATTCACTGCTTAGTTTACCAAATATGCCTCATGAATCGGTTCCTGCTGGGAATACCGATGAGGACAATGAAGTATTTCAAGCCAGTAAGGTACCTTTACCTGATCTAGGTGAAAATGCCCTTCCGCATTGGGATTTGGCTACCAAATATGATTTGTTTGACCTTAAGTTAGGAGTAAAAATCGCCGGTGCAGGTTTTCCATTATATCGTGGGAAAGGAGCGAGATTACAGCGAGCATTGATTAATTTTTTCTTAGATGAGGCTGCTGAAGCTGGATACCAAGAAATTATTCCTCCATTACTGGTCAATGAAGATACGGCAAGAGGAACTGGACAATTACCAGATAAAGAAGGACAAATGTATTATGTTGAAAAAGATGATCTTTATTTAATTCCTACTGCCGAAGTACCCATTACCAATATTTATCGAAATGATATTTTAGCGGAAAGCGACTTTCCTATCAAGCTGACAGGATATACGCCTTGTTTTAGAAGAGAAGCGGGATCTTATGGTGCACATGTCAAAGGATTGAACCGAGTTCACCAATTTGATAAGATTGAAATAGTACAAATTGAACACCCAGATCGCTCTTATGATACTTTGATGGAGATGATAAAACATGTAGAAGGATTGTTAGAGAAATTGGAGCTTCCTTACCGTATTTTACGATTATGTGGTGGTGACTTGAGTTTTGCATCAGCACTTACCTTTGATTTTGAAGTCTATTCTGCTGCGCAAAAGAGATGGTTGGAAGTGAGTTCTGTTTCTAACTTTGAAAAATTCCAAACCAATCGGATGAAGCTTCGGTATCGGGATGAAAATAAAAAAATGCATTTAGCACATACTTTGAATGGGAGTGCACTTGCTTTGGCACGAATATTCGCGTCTTTATTAGAGAATCATCAAACACCTGAAGGAATTGTTATTCCAAAAGCTTTACAAACTTATACTGGCTTTAAAATGATTAGCTAAGAACCACTAAGATTAAACGTACTCAATATCAGTTCTCAAGAATCAATCCTCTTTAAGGCTTTGTTAATGTCAAAAAAATTCAAAATAAAAAGGTGACTGATTTTTAAGATTGGAGTCAAATAAAAGTAAGACATATTCTTAATTGATTATTAGACTTTATGCTATTAACTATGAATCACTTTCGTGAAAAATTTAGCGTAAAGCCTTTCAAAACACTAGTTTTATGAATGGAGATTATTTAATTTATTACATAATTGTGGGAGGATTTACCATGATTGGAATGCTCTTAAGCGGTCGCTTAAAAAGTAAATTCAATTACTATAGCCAACATCAATTGAGGAATGGATTGAGTGGACAAGAAATTGCACAACGAATGTTAGATGAAGCAGGAATCAACGATGTACGAATAGTACGTGGTAAGGGATTTTTGACAGATCACTATAATCCTAAAACGCAAACAGTTAGCTTGAGTCCTCCAGTTTTTGATGGTCGTTCGATCTCTTCTGCGGCAGTAGCGGCTCATGAATGTGGGCACGCGATTCAGCATGCTGAATCTTACGGAATGCTACAAATGAGGTCTAATTTAGTTCCTTACGTAAAATTTGCCTCGATGGCGCAAGGATATTTATTGATGTTTGCGTTAGGAATGGCTAGTTCGATGCCAGGCCTTTTATTGATTACCATTGCAGCATTTGCAGTGACTACATTGTTTAGTGTAGTTACCTTACCTGTTGAGTTTGATGCGAGTAACCGAGCGATGGATTGGTTAGAAGATAGCGGCATGACTACAGCTGAAGAACACGATGGAGCCAAGGATGCTTTATGGTGGGCGGCTATGACTTATGTTTCTGCAGCCTTATCTTCTTTTGCATTATTGCTTTTCCTTATTTTTAAATACATGCAAGGAGGTCAAAGAAGATAATTCATTTGCTTTTCGCTAAAAGCGAAAATATATAAAAGACAAAGACGCGAAATTGTGAAAAACGATTTCGCGTTTTTTTGTTCAAAGACATTACTTCATAACCAAACAATTTTATGCCTGAGTCATTAATATCACTCAGCGTTGTCCCTAGCAGTACAGGTTAAAATTTGGCTCTTCAACAAATCATGCATGCATAAGCATTCTAAAATGAAATTCAGCCCTTCATTTAGTCGCTCTTTCATTCCACTTTATGAATGTCCACAGGATTTGTCAAAGAAGGAAAATATTAATTTATTTATGGGTAAACTGTTGATAACTTTATATATCAAAAAATATAGCTTTTCCTCTAAATACAGATACATTTTATCTATTTTAGCACCCGTTAAAAACTAAATGAAGAATCAATGAAGGGGATTCTGTTTTTAACTATCGGTTAATGTTATAAAATATATCTATGAGTATCAAGATGCAGCGGTACGTCTTCATTGACTTTAATAATTTAAAGAAAGTCAAATTCAAAAAATTAGAAAAGGTTTGTGATAAGCTTTTTATTTTGATTGATGTAAACGAAAAAAGTATTCCTTTTTCATTAGTGATGAATATTCAACGATTAGGAAAAGGTGTAAAATGGATTGTGGTGGATCGTCAATCTGCTGAAAATTTAAGCAAGCATATCAGTTTTGTGATGGGTAAATTACACCAAAAAGTAGACAAAGCCATTGAATTTGCCATCCTCTCCAACGATAAATCATTCGATTCTTTAGTGAATTTTATCAATACAAGTGGTCGAAGTTGTATTCGCGTGAAGCGAAAAAGCTCAAAATCTTCGCAGAAAGAATTGGCAAAACCACAAGAAAAAGAATTAGTCATCAATCTTTCCAATGATCGACCAAAAGGTAAGAAAACAGATAATGAAAAATTGCCTTTTATGATTGATCAAGCCATAGAAGATGATTTGATCATTGATACGGCACTGGAGACAATAGAACGATTAAAATATTCAGGCAATAGACCTGCGAAAGTATTGTTGCTCAGAGATTATATATTATTACATAATCAAGAACTTTCTAAACATGGCAACGCTGATCAAATTATTGATGTGTTGATTGAAAAAAAAGAAATAGAGATCGAGCGGGGAGATGTAAAATACAACTTTTAGAAAAGCAAAAGTACGACCTTTAAAAAGGCAAAATTAAATTGTTTTGACCAATCAAAAATGGTCTTTCTTTTAGCTTACACAAAAAATCTCAATTGAATTAGAACTAAAATTGATTTTTTTGTTTTATTTTGATGTGTGACGAACCTTATAAAAAGGAGTCAGAAAAATGACAGACAACAAATCTGTCGACTTTTTTTAATAAAATTAATTTTAAATGAACGAAGAAATAAGTGCCCAATTTGCGAAATCAAAACAAGGAATGGACGCCGCAATCGATCATTTACAAGGTGAATTAATGAAAATTCGTGCTGGAAAAGCATCTCCTTCGATGTTGAACGGTATCCTTGTAGATTATTATGGCAACTCTACTCCCTTGAATCAAGTGGCAAATATCCTTACTTCTGATTCTAGAACGCTTAGTATTCAGCCCTGGGAAAAATCAATGATTGGTCCAATAGAACAAGCTATTTTTGCTGCTAACATTGGCATCACTCCACAAAACAATGGAGAAATGGTCGTCATCAATATTCCACCTTTGACCGAGGAACGTCGAAAGGAAATGGTGAAGCGAGCCAAATCATTAGGAGAAGATTGTAAAGTAAGCGTCCGTGGACTTCGACAAAAGTCAATGGATGCCATCAAAAAAGCCGTAAAAGATGGATATCCTGAAGATATGGGAAAAGATAGAGAAGCTGAAATGCAAAAAATTGTCAATGGTTATGGCGATAAGGTCAAGAAGTTGATTGAATCGAAAGAAAGTGATATCATGACCATCTAAAAATATTATGCTATCCTTTTAATGAAGGCGGAAATTGCGATGCAATTTCCGCTTTTTGTATTTTGAGGCTTTCCTAATTTACTTATCTCTTCACTGCCTCCAGTGGCTACTTCTTTTTAATCAAAAACACAAGCTAAAAAGAGTAAAGCACTAATTGATCATTTTGTAAAATATAGAGTCGATCTTTTTGTAAGCGAATCTTGTCTTTCGCAGAAATGGTTTGAGGTAAAGGAATTTTTTGGGTAGCCAAAGATTGTAAATGAAAGGCTAAGATCTCATCCTCAGATTGATAAACCAATTGCTTATTTAAAATTTGAAAACCACTTAGACCTTTCAATGGAATCGTTTTGACGTAAGTCCCAAATACATCGAATTGCAGAATACCAATGTCCGGATCATTGACATAAATAGAGTTGTGACGTTCTAAAATAAAATTAGGTTGAAGACCAATTTCCAATATCATACTTAGGTCATCACTCTTTGCTAAAACCTCACCTTCTCGATTGATTTTTTTGATTTTAAATTCTCGATCATCGTAAATCCAAAGATTGTTGTCATTGGAAATTCCCACGGAATAAGCTTCTATGATATCGAAATCATAAAGACTATATTCGCCTGTTTGAGTGAGGGTTCGATCCAGTAAAATGATGGTTAAATAATCCGGATAGTATAATAAGATATTGAAAGGATCTGTAGCATCAATATGGACCAAATGGCCAAGGGTGTTGTTATTAAAACGAAACAATTCTTTTCCGTTGGCATCGTATTTAATGACTTCGTTATTCGTTGAAATGAGATAACATTGGCCGAGTTGATCTGTGGTAAAGGATTTAGCTTTCTCTGGAAGTTGGTGCAATAAAGTGTATACCGTATCTGTTTCCTGAGCGACAAGCGAAAAGGATGGGCTAAAAAGAGCGAAACTACAAAAGATAAAAATTGAGCAATATCTATTTATAAATAACTTTCCCATTTTCATTTTCAAAAAATTTGATCTCCAATTGATTTCCATCAAAAACAGCATAGGAATTGAAATTCATCCATTCCCCTAGGTTGATATAACGACTTTTTCCGTTTTTTAGCGTGTAATCAATCGGTAAGTGTCGATGTCCAAAAACACAAAAGTCTAAATCTTCCTGACTGGTTTTATGATTTGCGTACACCAATAATCTTTCTTTTTCCTCACCTTTAAAAACCTCATCATCTTCGGGATTCGCCTCTCTACTTTTTCCAGAAGAAAATTTCATCAAACCTAAGGCAAAGTTAGGATGAAGACGGGCGAATAAAAATTGACACAATTTATTGGCCAATATTTTTTTAAGTATTTTATACTTATAATCTCCAGGACCTAAACCATCGCCATGTCCAATTAAAAACTTTTTTCCTTTTAATTCTACCCGAAGCGGTTCACGATAAATGGGAATATCCATTTCATCCTCAAAATAACGGAACATCCACATATCATGATTACCGATAAAAAAGTAGATAGGAATTCCCTCGTCTCTCAATAGAGCTAATTTTCCTAAAACGCGCGTAAATCCTTTGGGAACGACATGTTTATATTCATACCAATAATCAAAAACATCTCCCACCAAATAAATGGCTTCTGCATCTTCTTTGATCTGATCTAGCCATCGCACAATTTGTTTTTCTCGTTCTTTGCTGGAATACTTTGCGGGTACTCCCAAGTGGAAATCAGAGGCGAAGTAGACTTTTTTATTGTTGTCTTTCATTTAAGTATGGATTGAAACTAATAAGGTTTTAAGAAATGAAGATGATCAACTCGTAGCACCTTCATTCCTTAAAACCTTTTCACCCTTTTATCTTTTTGTTTGTCTAAACTTTTTCCATTTCTGTACCGCACTCATCGCAGGTTCGTAATGCCTTCGAATTCATGAAATTATTCATCACCGGAGGCAATTGATTGACGATATCTTTCATTTCAAAAGTAGCTTCATGTAATTTGTGATTACAGTTTTCACAAAACCACATAAGTTTATCTACTTCATTGTCCTTACGATATCTTTCGATGACCAAACCAATCGTATTAGCCGGTCGCTGAGGAGAATGTGGGATGCCTCCAGGCAATAAAAACATTTCTCCTTCCTTGATGGAAATATCTTCTTGCGAACCATCTTCATTAATAATTTTAAGCGTAATGTCTCCTTCAATTTGATAAAACAATTCTTCTCCATCTTCCCAGTGATAATCTTTCCGGCCGTTAGGACCACCAACAATCATCACAATATAGTCTTCATTATCAAGGTAGACTTGTTTGTTGCCAATCGGTGGTTTTAAAAGATGTCGATGCTCATCGATCCATTTATTCAGATTAAAAGGTTTTGCTATTGCCATATTGATTGATTAATTGATAAAATGAAGTATAAAAATAATAAAAATCTCTGTTTACTATCGGGAATGCAAGCATTTCTCCTCTTTAAAACCAATGCTTAAAGAACTTCTCAATTAAACTTTTTCAGTTTTCATTGAATAGACTGGAGAATTAAGTAATTTTAGAGCAAGAAGTCATTTAAAAATATAAGCATTATCAAATTGTAGAATAATAAGTCGATCACAAAATTTTGTTTAAACAGATAATCACTTAACCTCAAAAAAAATAAATGGAAAGTAAATGGAAGTTAGTCATTTTTGATTGTGATGGTGTATTGGTGGATAGTGAAAAAATATCCTGTGGAGTCATTGCGGCGAAATTGACCGAAATGGGCCATCCGATGACTATGGAAGAAGGCGTTCATGAATTTGCAGGTACTTCATTGACTTATGTTAGGTCATTTATAGAAGAGAAAATCGGAGGTGCGATTCCTTTTGATATGGAAACTTGGTACCGGAAACGAACTTATGAGGCTTTCCAAAAAGAGTTACAACCTGTGGAACATATAAAAGAAGCTTTAGAGCAAATAGATGTATTGAAGTGTGTAGCGTCTAATGGACCAAAGTATAAAATGGAAATGAACCTTGGTTTGACAGACTTGATAGACTTTTTTCCCAATAGTTTGTTTAGTGCTTACGATATCGAAAAGTGGAAACCTGAACCAGACCTTTTCTTGCATGCAGCAAATACGATGGGCGTGGCTCCTGCGGATTGCGTCGTGATTGAAGATAGTGTTGCGGGAGTTCAGGCAGCCGTTTCAGCAGGCATGAAAGTATATGGTTATGCCGGAGAAACTAATGCTGCAAAATTGGAAGCTGCGGGCGCTGAAGTTTTACATTCGATGAAAGATTTACCCCAGGTGATCTACACTAAATGATCATTAAGATGATAGATTCAACATTGACTCGACAAATAAAATTTCAACTTGTTAGGCGAGTCAATTATTTTAAAAAAACCATTTAAGTATTGAATGATTTTTTTTCTATCCTTTTCGGATAAAAGGTCAAACTGTTGACAGTAATTAAGCAAGTCTTCTTTTTTATTTTTGAAAAGTTGTAAGGTCGTTTCTAATTCATCTACCTCTCTACAGGCACCATAATAATATCGTTTACGAACATTATTGATCGGAACCGTTTCATGTGGAACAGCGTAAGACGCATCAACTAATCCGGCATAGTCAAAATCATACGGTACCGGAAAAAAAGTGGTACTCCCATCGTGATACAATAGTTTTAAATTATGAATATTTTCAACTTTATAATCTGTATTTCCAATCATGAGTTGGAAAAGATAAATCAAATTCGCTTGCTCCGTTTCCAATTTATTGGATGGACATTTCGAGATGTCCACAATTTTTGCCGAAAGGCGATTGGCCATTTCATTTTCATGTTCAATCAAAAAAGCATACTTAGTCCGAGACTTTAACTTACCCGAAGTGTCCATGTAATGAAGTCGAACGAGTTGCGTTTGAAAACTATATTCCGTTAGAATATTCAACAGCTGATAAGTCAAATATTCTTTTAAAATAAATTTCTCATAAGATTTCGAACTTTTACAAGGAGCCACCATTTTTAAAGTTTTATAGGGAAGAAATCCGCGCTCTTTGAGATGTTCTTTATCTAATTTTATCTTAATCGGGGGGATGTGACAGATGACTTTTCGAGAATTACCACGTGCTCGAACTTTTCCTTCTAGGGTCACTTTTGCGCTATCTTGATCATAGTAAGCTAAATGTGCAGTTTGATAAAGTCCATATTTTTTTTCTTTCACTAATTTTTTAAAATCAGTCGTTAAAATTAAATCTAGTGCTTCTTCTCGAACAAAATTTTCGAATAAACTTTTACTAGTATCTGGAGGAGCAATAGAATCCGTATAAACGATATCTTGAGCCAATAATTTCGGCTGAAAAGTCAGCAAAAACAATAGCATAAAAATGGCTAAAATTGTTGTTTTCATTGATTTTGGTTTTTAAATAATT
>CAYTVR010000001.1:36193-145966 GCA_964441245.1 uncultured Saprospiraceae bacterium
ACACGCTCTAAATCCATTCTGGCGCTTCAACCGTTTTTTCATTATTTGTTTCTCCACCGGTATTGAGTGTGGTGTTAGGTTCAAATAAAAGGATATAAACTTCTTCTCCATTCGTACGAGGACGATGCTCTACTCCTTTAGGGACGATCAACATTTCCCCCGATTTTACCACAGTAGTTTTGTCTCGAAAATCCATCAATAAAGTACCTTTGAAAACCATAAATAATTCATCTTCATGGGCATGACTATGCCAGATAAATTCATCTTTTATTTTGGCAATTTTAACTAGTTGCCCGTTGAGTTCTCCTAATATCTTGGGCGTCCAATGCTCGTCAAATTGTTGAAATTTATCGAGAATATTGATCGTATTCATGCTTTAACATTTAAAATTATTAGATATTATTTTGTTGTTTTTAAAAACATAAATTGAAGATAAAAAAATCCTGAGATAAAGAGTATGAAATAATTGACTATTAACACTCCTTAAAATATTCAATCTACGTTAAATCAACTTACGATCTATGTTTTTAATCTTTCCAAAACGATTTTTTTGTAACTGGTTCCGATTGGTATTTCCTTATTTCCAATTTCTATATCATGATGCGTAAAAGCATTGATTTTAATGGAGTTAACAATATAAGACCTGTGAATTCTTAAAAAAGAGTTGGGAAGCAAATTTTCAAAATTGGTAATGGTGTTCTTGGTCGTGATTTTTTTATCGATGGTGTGAATGGTGACATAATCTTTGAGACTCTCCAAATATAATATATTATCGAAATGCACTTTAATATTTTTCTTGTTAGCATAGACATATATTGATCCCGAACCTTGAGTAGTAATGGCAGGTGTTTCCGTAATCGTTGTATTTGTTGATGACTTTAAATATTTATTGATGGCTTTAAAAAAACGTTGGAATGAAATGGGTTTTAATAAATAATCAATGACATCAATTTCGTAACTCTCGATAGCATATTCGCGATAAGCCGTGGTTAAAATAATTGCTGGCCGATGAGATAATGATTTAATAAATTCAATTCCATTAATTTCGGGCATTTCAATATCCAAAAAAAGTAAATCTATGGATTGCTGATTTAAGATTTGAAATGCTTCCATCGGATTGGTACAAGTAGCGACTAAATCTAACTGCGGAACTTGTTCGACATATCCTTTTATAATATCGGTTGCTAGCAATTCATCATCTACTATTAGACATTTTATGTTTTTATTCACAGCTTTGAATTTTATAATTGGATGCTTAGGTTAACTTTAAAAAAATCAGCTTGGTTATCAATATGTATCGTATGACGATTTGGATAAAGTAGATTTAATTGTTGTTTTACATTATTCACGCCAATTCCTTTTTGATTAGATTTTTTTGTTGGAGGCTTATTAGGTTTTGTATTAAAAATACTAAAACTTAAAACGTTCTGTTCGACCTTTAAAGAAATTTTAATACTCGGACGATCTTGTATCGATCGCAAAGAATGTTTAAAAGCATTTTCTACTAAAGAGATTAAAATCAATGGGGCAATTTCCTTTGCTTCATCATCAATTTGCTGCTCGATAACAATAGTTAGTTGATCATTGTGCCTGATAGATTGAAGGTCAACATAGTTTTCTATTAATTGCCATTCCTTAATAATGGGGACTTTTTCATCGTTGCATTCATAAATAGTATAAGCTAATATTTCTGAAAATTTAAGAATTGTATCAGAGGTTTGTTCAGCGTTTTTTTTCGCTAGAGCGTAAATAGTATTTAGGGTATTAAAAAGGAAATGTGGATTCATTTGCGCTTTCAAGAAATTCAATTCTGCAACATTTTTTTCTTTTTCTAAAGAAACCAATCGTGTTTCTTGAGCAAAACGTTCTTTCGTCATTTTTATCATAAACAATAAAAAAGCAGGAAGGTAAAGGGACACTGTATAGACTTTGATTAAATACGTTGGGTCCTGAAGGATTTCCAAAAATGATTCATGATATTCACCCAATCCAAGCAGAGGTTCCGCAATGTAGATGACTGACAATCGAGCAAGAACGGATAATAAATAAGCAATAATTACAAAACTAAATATAAAACGAAACCAATGTCTAGGGTATAAAAATTTTGGAATTTGAAAATATGTTAATAAATAAGCGGCGGCCATTTGGACTGGTAAAAAGGCTAGCATATTGATTAAGTTGTCATGAAAATTTCCACCAAATAAACTACCATGATATGCCAATAGCAAAACCATCAGAATCCAAAAACTAGCGTGATTAAGGATTCTCATTTTTAAAAAGCCGTCTAAAATTTTATTAAGTGTTGACATACTGTTCTCAAAATGTAAGGTAAAATACTCCCTTTAGTTAATATTATTTGAGATTGTCGATGAATGATCTGATTTTGGGCATGAATAGTAGAATTTTTAGCGTCTAATTCATTCGTCTTCATTTAAAGCTTAAACATCGATGATAAATTTACTTTGAGCTTTTTTCTGACAAAGGCCTCATTTTTTAGTTCATATTTGTAATCGTACAACAATTTAGTCGCACTCAAAATTTAAATCAAAATGAAAAATATTATAGCATTCCTATTTTTTTTACTGACTACCAATTTTTTAATGGCACAAAGTGATTGTAATTCCTTATTGGAAGCAATAAAAAATGACAACCTATCCGCGGTAGAATCATTAATCACTAAGGTAGATATCAATTGTATCAATCGAAATCACGATCCGCGGACTCCCTTACTTTTGGCTAGTCGGAAAGGCCATAGTGAGATTGCCATGTTATTGATCAATGCAGGAGCAGATGTTAATTTGCATCATAAAGGAGACGAAAGTCCATTGATGGCGGCATGTGGAAGTGGAATGGAAGATGTTGTAAAGTTGATGATTAGTAAAGGTGCAGAAGTAAGAGAAAAAGTACAAGGAGATGGAACACCTTTATTAGCTGCTGCTAGAAGAGGTCAAGTTGAAATTGCCCAACTGTTGATAGAAAATGGAGCAGAACTAGATGCCGTAGTTTATGGAGACGGAACCGCTTTGACGAATGCAATTCATGGAAATGGAGCCATTGCAAAACTATTATTACAACATGGAGCAGATCCTAACCTCGGTACCCGCCAAGACGGTTTTCCAATTATGTTGGTGGCTCAATCGGGAGATGTGGAATTAATGAATTTGCTAATTGCAAAAGGAGCAGATGTCAACAAAGCTTATAGAGGAGATGGGAATGCATTGATTGTTGCATCAAAAATGGGACATTTATCAATGGCTGAAAAATTGGTTCAACTAGGAGCGAAAATAGATGAAGGAGTCCGAGGCGATGGTAGTCCGATGATCATGGCGGCAAAGTATGGACATGAAGATATAGTCTGTTATTTTATTGAAAAAGGAGGAGATGTAAACTATGAAGTACAAGGAGATGAAACCCCTTTAATAAATGCTAGTTGGTATGGTCATTTTGAGATAGTCAAATTGTTAATCTCGGCTGGTGCGGATGTCAATAAGTCCTCAAGAGAAGGCAGTTTTTTTAATTCGCGATTGCGCTCACCTTTAAAGATGGCAAGGAAAGGTGGACATCGTGAGATCGTTGATTATTTATTGAAACATGGAGCTAAAGAAGAATAGTCAATTGAAATATCGAATATTGATTCACGAGTGTTCAGAAAAATAATCTTACACAAGATTTCTAAGATGGAATTTCTAAAAAAATCAGGGATCCAAAAATCTCAATATCCAATACTCATTAAGGAATATTCAATCGGAATTGATTTGGAATACAGTGTCTTGATTGGATATTGAATATTCCATAATGGATATTTTTTCGAATATCACATAATATCTCCTCCAGCTTTTAAGATACTTTTCGCTTTTAAATAATGAAAAACAAAGGTCCCTAAAACGATCACTAAACCTAAAAATTCTCTTACCAACTCAATGTGAGGTTCATCAGTTTTCATGCTTTTGGTGATCGAATCTGCACCACCTTTAATCCAATCAATAAAGTCGGGTAAAAATAAACCAATGCCAATAACGCAAACCATAATTCCAAAAAGAAGCACAGGTAAATTATATTTTCCAGCAACTGCAAATCCGGAAACAATAGCCGTAGCTAAGTATAATACAATCCACATAAAACCATCCGGATCATTGTATTGAACTGCGGCGAATAAGGCAAAAACTAAGGTTAAAATAAGGTTGATAATTTTCATATTACGTAGGTAGTTATTTCTAGAAATGCTCTTATAAGCAAAGCTAAAATGTGTATTCCAAAAATATCGCAGTGGTGTGTTTTTCAAAAGAGTCCCAAAAATAAACAAATGCCGCTAATCTACGAGTGAGATTAGCGACATTTAATAATTTCGCGAGAAATATAGTTTTATTTGGTCATTTTATTTTGCCCTAAACGACTATTTCATACCGTTTTGCTTTTGACGCTGTTGTCGCCTTTGCCTCTTCTTTTCATTCAGTTGCTTGACTAAGCGTTCTTTAAATTGACGTTCTGCCTTTTTTAACATGGCTATTTTTTGAACAGGTAAAACTTCTTTAAGTTGCTCATAATATTTTCTTTTCAAGGCGACTTCCCTCTCTTCTCGTTCAAAAGAAGCTAAAATAGAATCTTCAGCTTCTGCATCAGAAAGTGCACCAGGATTCTTAGTGTTTCGATAATTACTTCTTAATGCCTTTTGTTCTTTACGAAATTGGTTATAAATAGGCCAGAATTTTTGTGCTTCATCAGGACTTAAATCAAGTTTTTTAGTGATAAAAGCGATCCGCATAGATTCGACTCTTTCTTGAAATTTTTCACCTCTTTGTGCTTGGACACTAATAGTCATAGCCAAAAATAAAACGGCGAATAATAGTATCTTTTTCATAATTATATAATTTAAAAACAAGGGATTTTAATTGTTGAATTTTATAATACTTAGGTATAAATCATTAAAGTAGTTCGTCAAAAGTATCTTCATTAATATCTTTCAATAAATCATCAAGGATGGCATCCAGATCTTCATCTTCAAAATCAAGATCATAGTCATATATATCAACCAAATCACTTTCCTCTAATTCTATTTGCATCAAAAGATCCGTATCAAAGTCATCAATGTTTTCTGCTAAATAATTAGCGGCCTCTTCAATTGTTGGTTCCTCTGCATTTGCTATTGTCTGCACTTCCATTTGATTATTCATCCAAAAAATACCCGCGACCATCAATACTGCTACAGATGCTAAACTCAAAGCCATTCGAGGTTGAAAGATCACCGCGATAGATTGCATCATTTGTTCCAGCCAACTAGGTGAAGTACTCACTGGAGTGGCTTCCGTCTGCACTTTTTCTTTTTTGACTTCTTCCCAAACATTTGCGGAAAGCTCAGCAAAATAATTGTCTGGAACTTTAAAGGAATCCTTTTTCTTCATTTCCGCAAGGAAAGGCGATAAGTTTTCCAATTCATTTTCTATTTCTTTTTTTCGATCCATTTTTCTATACTTTGGATATGCTGGCCTACCAAATTGACTTAGCAGAACTACATTTACGAGAATATTTTTGGGCGCTCGATAAGCTATTTTATTATTGTTCGGTTTCCCGAAAATGATTTTCTATTTTTTTTACTGCATGATGATAAGAAGCTTTTAAAGCTCCAACGGAAGTACCTATTATGTCTGACATTTCTTTATAAGTCATTTCATTAAAATATCGCATGTTGAATACTTTCTTTTGTTTTTCTGGCAATTTATTAATCGCTTGCTGCAATCTAATTTGTGCTTCATCTCCATCAAAATATTCATCTGCCTTCAACTGATTAGCCAATCCGCTTTCCTCATCATCCATTGAGCTCGTCCTTTTTCTTTTCTTTTTATTTAAAAAGGTAATCGATTCATTCGTTGCAATTCGATACAGCCAAGTGTATAATTTGGACTTTCCTTCAAACTTGTGAATGCTTTTAAACACCTTAATAAAGGTATTTTGAATCACATCATTGGCATCATCATGTTCTGTCACCATTCGTCGAATTTGCCAATACAAACGCTCTTGATATTTTTGCATCAATGCCTTAAACCCTTGCTCATAACTAGCCTCTACTCTTAATAGAGATAGTATCTGCTCATCTGATATGTCATTTACTATTGATTGCAACTCGTTCGATTTGGTAGTATGACTGATATATTTGTCAAAGGTTTAACGACGAATATAGAAAAATGATGTTAAAAATTTGTGAAAAAACGGACTTGGAAGATGTTTATTAGGCGCTTGGGGGCCAATAAGGAAAGTTAGGTGCGCTTCTAAAGTTTTAAAATGTCAAAATGAGATAAATAAAATATAGCCAAAAAAAGACTCCAGAGTTTAATATCATCAGATACAGTAGGATCAAATTAAACCCTTGATTAGTGCAAAATCAATGGAAAATTAGCCTACATTTATTCAAGCTTAGGTGAATTTCAATAAAGCTTTATACTATTCAAAAAATAATCAACAATGGTCATCCCAATAGTAGTTATCACCATTATTTCATTTCTATTTATTGTAGTCAATTTCATTTTTTTTCTATTTAAAGGTCAGGTAAAAACGAATAGAAAGATTTGGAAAATTATCGAATTTTGGACAGTGGTATTATTGCCTTTGATCTTTTTGCTATTTATGGATTTGAGGAATGTCAATGATTGCTGTTCTGATAGTGCGATTTTCTCCCCCGAACATAGAATCGGAATCTATCTATTATTAATGGTTTGTATTTTCACCTATTCAATTTCTATTTTCAGGAAAGATCTATTCACTCCAATTATAGAACTATTAGTCAACTTATTTTTAATCTTAGGTCTAGTGATTAATGTCTTGCTTTGTTTTCATTTAACAACAATTGAAGAAGGTCCAATTTTATGGATTTTTGGAAATCTACCGATTATATTATTGCTACTCATTAAGCTTTCAGAAAATCAAAAAAGATTGAAAAGTGAAATCCTTTCAAATAATGAAGCATACAATGGAAGGTTAAATCAATTTTGCTATTCCGTTTTAAAACTAGAACCGATCTATAAATATCCTGCTTTGTTGATACTATTGGCCCCTGTAATTATATTACTTTCTTTATTCCTAATATTATTCGGACAAGAACCTGATAGCATCATTAAAGCATTTACGGATACCTATAAACATGGATTTTCAGAATTGGATCATATGTGCGACAATGTCCATTGTGGTGGTCATTTTCTATGTTCGGTAGGTGCAAATGGACATAGATATATCGTAAAACCAATTCGATATGGAGAGAGAAAGGGGAATAAAATAATTTGCACTAGACAACTTTTGATCTCAAATGCATTTGAAGAATTAATTCAAGAATCTTTTCCAGTTTTTCATCAATACTTAAGAACAAACTATAATAAAATCGGAAAAAGCATTCACAAACATTACCATGTATTCAACATTAAATTTATTTCAGATCTCATCTATCTTTTAATGAAGCCATTGGAATGGATGTTTTTATTCGTATTATATACCTTTGATAAAAAACCTGAAAATAGAATAGCTACACAATATTTAAATGAAAAAGATAGAAAAAAAATAAGGGCATCCCAAAACACATGATAGTTAATTACCCTTATGCACCACAACTATCTTACATCATTGATTTCGTTTCAACCTCAAGTAATTTAATCAGATATTTTTCCAGACAAAGACATGACTTGAAGCTCTAATCTTTTCATTTCTCTTAGTATAGCATTTTTATCCATTTGCATCCATGCATAAAGTTTTAACACAAAAATGCAGAGTAAAAAAGTAAAACTTCCAAAGCCCCATTTGATTAATTCATTGGTGTTTGTTGCATTGAAAAATTGAATGGCGGAATATATTAACAAACAAAAATGGACTAAAATGGCCAGATTCAAAAGAACATTGAGCCAAGCGTTTTTACCTTTGAATAAACCAAATAACATCTCAAAAAGATTTTGCTCATCTAATGAATCATAAAATTTAGCTTCTTCTTGCGTCAAAGTATCCTTAATTAATTGATCGATTTCTTCTATTTCATTTTTCATAATCTTGTGTTTTTAAAAGTGATTTTAATTTTTCTCTAGCTTTGAATAATCTTGATTTTACCGTACCAACAGGTATGTTTAAAAAAGCACTTATTTCATTGACGGAATATTCCTCTGCGTAAAATAATCTTATGATATCCTGTTTTTGTTTAGGTAATTGGTTGATAGCTTTTGATAATTTTTGATGGATCAATTTTTTAGAATCATCAAAAATTATTTCACTATCCTTATTGGGCTCAATGGTTTTCAAGAGCTTACTTTCTTTCTGATTATTCTTGACCAAATCAATCGCCTTGGTATATACAATTCTGAAAGCCCAACTTTTAAACCGATCTAGATCCTTTAAAGAATCGATTTTATTTATAATGACAAGCCAACTTTCCTGAGCGATATCCTTGGCAGATTCTCTATCTTTTGTGACCCAATATGCCTTTTTACAAAAGATTTTATGATAGCGTTTTACCAAAACAGGAAGGACGTCTTTGCGACCAGATTTGAACTGTTCTATTAAATATCGATCTGTTTGATTTTCTTTTTCTACCATTATTTCAATAAGCAATGTATTCCAAAGACTGTAAAAAAGTAAATAGGTTCACTTTTCGCATAAAAAACTTAAAAAACATGTGTCATCCCTGATTTTACAAAAGTTGTGTTATTCTGAGCGACTGTAAGAAGTTGATTTATCATTCTGAGTAACCAAATGTTATCATATCACTCACATAAAACTGTAGTAATGACAACTAACTCTTATTATCAATCTAGTGATTTATCTCCTAAGTTTAAGACTATTGATCACGTTTTACCTAAGACGCAGATTAGTTGAACACAGATTTAACAGATCGTACGGATTGCACAGATTTCCCCACTAACGAACTCTTCGATCGTGTACGATAGTGGGAAAATCTGCGTAATCGGACGAGAATCCGCGTAATCTGTGCAATCTGCAAAATCTGTGTTCTAAATGGCTACCTAATTTCTTAGAAGCGATTGATTATATTAAAAAAGTAAAAGCCTTTGGGTATCAATTCATTTAGTTCCTAACCTGAAGTTTGTTTAGAAAACAACCGTTTATCCCTTCGCTCTACTGAGGATGACAACATTTATTTTTAAAATAAAATATGGGATGACCAATGCTTCGAGAATCACAGTCGAAATTGATTTTTATGTTCTATGAGTTCTATCCTTAAAATCATTTAAAAAACGCTCCATTTCACTGTCTAAATTTTGAGATTCAGTTGCATAACTAGTCGATGGACCATTTTCGTTGTTAAAACTTTCCACATAAACAGAGGAAGATGGGAAGGCCAATTGAATACCTAATGTTTCTGAAAACCGAAGAATCCCCATCAGGATTTCTTCTTTTGCTTGAAGTTCTTCTCCATATCCTGGTACTTTTAAAAAAGTCCGAAACATGATTTTCAAAGCTGAATCTCCCATTTCCGAAAGGTGAACATATTGTCCTTCTTCGTTCGTATCAGGATGATGGTGTAAAATTTGGCGCAAGCCTTCGATATATTTTTCAATTAAATCAGGAGGAGTATCATATTTGATTCCAATTTTCAAAGCAAACAATCGAAAAACGCGCATTCCCTTATTGGTTACCGCTATATTAGCTATCGTTCCGTTGGGTACGGAAATGATGGACGTATCTCCTGTTCGAATTCTAGTCGTACGAAAACCAACCTCCATAACTGTTCCTGCAAATCCACTTCCTTCGATATAATCACCAATTTGAAATGGATGATCAATAAAAATCATAGCAGAGCCAATCAAGTTTTTGACCGTATCTTGAGCTGCCAAGGCCAAGGCTAAACCACCAATAGATAAACCTGCAATTAAAGCCGTAACATTTACGTCGAGCAATCGCAAAATTTGAATAATACCACCAAGAATGAATAAGATGCTCAACATCCTCTTGACGATAGGAAGTAATTGTTCATCTAGTTTGTGTTCCGTTGATTGTGCATATCGAGCCGCAAAACCCATCAATAGATCTAAGATTCGTAAAGCCAGATATACCAATAATACGGTTAGGATAATATTGATCGCCAAGTGAACTAACTCAGTGGTAAAAACTGGAAGTTGTAAAACAGGGATTAAAATTTTCACCACTTGAATCAATAACAAAAGGCTAATTAGTCGGGCTATTTTTAAAACCAAAGAGGTATCTAAGCGCTCGGTACTTACACTGATCTTAGCCAAGCGATTGACAATGGGAGATAGAAGTCGACTTAAAATTTCATGTAATCCCCAAACCAGTATAATCAAGAAAAGTATTGCAATATATTGCCAGACGGACAAACCTAAGAATTTTTGATTTCCTGATTTAAGAAAATAATTGAGCAATAAATCTGTACCAAAAGGATAGGTTGCTTTATGTAGCTGTGGAATGAGTTGAATGGTTTCTTTAGAGTAATACCATTTGTCCTTTATTTTTTCAAGATATATTTCAGGTTGCCTTTGCGGAAATGGAGTATAATATGCTTTTTGAGATAAAGAATCAATGAAGTCATTTTGCTGTGGCAAAAGATTTAAATAAATGTATAGACCTCGACCATCTAAAATTTGCTTGAGTTGGATAGCTAAAGCTATTGCTTTCAAACTATCTGATTCAGGAATAGCAAGTGCTGCCACTTCGGGTTGATACGTATCCGCCTGTAGAAAATGTAAATGGACAAAGATAGTATTATAAGGACTTTCCAATGTAGCATCCGGCACATTATCCGTTTGGGCGAAAAAAAATATAGGGGAAAGAAGAAATAGAAATGAAAGGGATAAACTTCTTAGCAATTGCATGTTTTTTGGTTTTAAGTGAGATTCACTTTTTTGCAAATATATTAATATCCATTGGAAGAAGCTGAGAAATTTAAAACATATTTTAAATTTTTTAATATATAGGCACGGTCTTTGCATTTATGCTAGAACAAGGTTTCAGATAGAGGCCATCCCAAGAAAAACCGATTTGACTGTATTCAACAATAAAACAAACAAGAACATTTAATGAGATAATAAAACAAACAATGAGTCCCAACGAATCTTACTATAATTTTTGACCATTGTTTATTTCCAAAAACCTTTTAGTTATCCCTTTAACCGACAACCGTTTTTTGACTTCTCATTGTTTTTATTTCATTTGAACAAAGCCATATTGGATCAACTGTAAATCATCTTACGCACAAGACATTTACGGCTTTTCCTAAGGTAATGTACAAAAACATTTGCTAGCAATAGCGATCCATTTTTGATCATTACAACCTAGATGATTGCACGCTTGTGTCAGTCACTCTTATGGTTAACTCCCACAGGGATAACGGTTATTTATTACACAAAACGACTGGTGTACAAAAGCACCACATGATTTAACTTCCAGGTATAAACACCAAGTAGAAGCATGTGAATGCTATGTATCAAAACGAATATAACATTTGTTTTACATATTACAAAAATCGCAAAAACAGATTTAATTTGAAGCGATATCAATGACCGTGAATCGAAATTGATGAGGAACTATATCCTCTTCGATAATGATCGGATTATACTACTAAGAATAAATTGACTGCAAAAATTGAAAACACTTAATTCGCTAATTTTTTTTAAAATCCAAAAACCATGGATGTCAAAACATTCTATTTACAAACAAAGAAAGTCTTTCTGGAACAGATGCCGGATCATTTATTTATGATGCTTAAAAAAAGGAAAATGAAATTTATCCATTATTTTTTCTTGCTTCTAAATCTATTCGCATGGAATGCATTACAGGCGCAAGGACAAACCTGTGATGGAGAAATATCAATTTCAAATCCATACATAGGTGAAAGCCAAGCGCAACTTTTGATTGACTTCGATGGAGATGTCAGTGCTAGTAATTTGTACGATGTTCTTTTATTCAATGGAAGTACATTCCTTAATTTCCCAATCTTCGAAGATGTTCCTGATGGTGGCCAAATAGCCATCGACCTTTCTATGATTAATGGTGGAAACCCTGGAGGTCCATTTTTAATTAGTTTAATCAGCGTTGCAAGTTCGAATAATTCTTGTATGACACAAAATGGTACATTGAATAGTAATGTCTCCATAACAATCGTTGAAGAACCGGAGGTGACCGCAAGTGGTGGCGATTCTGGAACAGGAAATGAAGACCTTATTTGTGCAGGAGAAAATAGTGGAATTGTTTTGAATTCATCCGTATCCAGTATAGATTATGTAGTTACAGATGTTACCTTCCTTAATGTGACTGGCGAAGCAATCAATTCGATTATTGGAAATAGCGATAATGATCCAGTTGTAGTGCCAACTCCAACTTTATCAAATCCAGATCTTTTTGGACAAGTTATTTACGAAATTACACCAAGAATCACATTAGATCCAATGGGAACTCCTACAATATTCGATGGTGATCCAATAACGGCAACTATAACTATTGAACCGACTCCAACCATTTCACCAGAACCACCATCGCCAGTTACGATTTGTGCAACGGATATAACAGGAACTGGTGATGTTAGTTTTTCGCTAGGTGAAAGAACGGTTCCCAGTGCCAATAGTTTTGTACGATATAGATTGAATAATAACACGGTTATTACAGATCCAAATACCACTTCTGCTGGAGTGACAACAACACAAGTAAGCGCGCTTCCAGTTAATTTTAATGGAGCATTTGGAATCGCTAATATAACGGCCTTTACCGATGATATTACGATTGCTAATCCAGCGAATTTATTATTGCCAGTTACGATTCAATATGAATTTACCCCACAAATACGAGGGAACGGTGCGCTTGCCGTTTGTAACGGAACACCTGTAACGGTGGAATATATTATCCAACCAGATCCTGAAGTGAATTTCGATTATAATGGAACAACTCTAATCGCTGATGCTCAACAAGAAGTGATGATTTGCGATGGAGATGACCTTAGTTTAGATTATACACCACTTGGTACAGGTTTTCCAGCCAATACATTGATTCAAGTCAGATATGATTCTTATGAAGGAGATATGTCCAATTTAATGCTAAATGGCGGAGCAGCGAATGCTGCTGGAACGGTAGAAACATTTGATCCAACAACAGCAGCTTCTCCTAATATTTCAACAGTTGCATTAAGTGGTGACGAATGTGTTACGATGAATTTGATTATTTCTTCATTCATCGATGTAAACATGGATGGAGATTATGATTTGGATACAGATTGTGAAGGCCTAGAATACCCAGTTGCAGTCAATATAAAACCAACACCAACATTAACGATTACAGAAACTGGAGGAACGACTCCAATTGCTAATCCATTGCAAATTTGCGAAGTGAGTAGCACAGGTTCGGCACAGGTCGAGTTTGATTTAACCAGCACTACCTTACCATGTGATGATTGTGTTATGCGTTATCGCTTAATTGGAATACCAACCATTAATGATCCCAATGTTGGTGAGTCTTATGACTCAGACGCCATGGGTGCACAAGTTTCTAACAGTCAAAATGCAATAGTCAATTTCACAAGCACTACTCCCAATGCTTTATATACGACCACATTTACCGATGACATTACGATAGCGCAATCTTTTGATTTACATCAACCAGCGACCGTCACTTATCAGTTCCGTCCAATTATGGTATGTAATAATGTAGTGACTTGTCTAGGAGACCTTGCAACAGTGACGGCTGTTATCGTTCCAGCACCTAAAGTTCGATTTTTAGATGCCAATAATACAGCAGTAGATTTGGCTACGGATGGTTCTATTTCTCGAACCGTTTGTAATGGAGATGATGAAGAATTGCTTTTACGAGTTCGGACAAATTTTACAATAGATGTCGCTTATGATGTTCAATCTGCAACGATAACACCTCCAGGTTCTTTGACCAATATCTGGACGCCAGGAACGAGTATTCCTGCGGCTACTGCGGGAACAAATTTAGATGTTCTTAATCCTAGCTTAATTACTGGTATGTCAGGGATGGTGGATTATACCATCGTTCCAAGAACTACCGCAGATGATTGTTTAGGTGAACCGATCAGTTTTTCTATCATCGTAACAGAAGATCCAGATGTTTTTGTAACCGGATCAACGACCGAAAATTTATGTAGTAATTTTGCACCTTCTTTTGAGCTACGAAGTAATTTTGTGGATCCATCAGAAGTACTTTATGATGTCAATATTATCTCAGCAACAGATGTAACCGGAGCATTAACTTTTGATGGAAATCCTATCACTGGAACTTTACCAATCATGATTCCCGGCAGTATTCCAGGAGATCAAAATAGAGTATTCAATTCTTACTACTATGCCTTGATCAGTAATGTTTTTGCTAACAGTACCAGTACTACACAAACGATAGAATTGGAGGTGACGCCTAGCTTATCTACAGCGACCTGTGGCGCAGCAGATCCGATTACACTAACGCTAAATATAGAACCATTAGCGGATGACATATTTACGAGTATCACTAGAAATAATCCATTTACGATATGTTCTGGAGAGAATAGTGATATTTCCATTTCCGTAGATGATTTGTTTTTAGACCCAACTTTAGGTTCTAGATATACAGTCGATGTGACTTTCACTCCAATGGCAGTCATCAACGCCAACAATCCAGGTTCAAGTGATCCGAGTTTTATTTTACCCGCTCCAGTAACGGTTACATTTGATGACAATGATGCAGCCAATAATTTTACGGAAGTGGTTACTCAAACATTTACGAATACGACAGGCGATTATGCTTCAGTAAGATATGTGATGACTGCTGAAATCATGAGCCCGACAGGAACAACGTGTAGCATGGTGATTCCTGATCCAGTTATTCCTTTGTTATTTAGAGTGGCGCCACAACCAGTTCTTACTGGAATACCAACAACGATATGTACAGGAGAAACAATAAATATTGAATCTCTTTTCGAAGATAATATGAGTTTTATGAGTTTGAGCACCCCCAGTTTACTTCCAACCAATATCAGTTGGCAAGTCGTGGGGGGCGCTTTTCCTACAGGTATTACTGAAGGAAGTAACACAACAAATGGAACTTTTGAATTGACTTCACCAGCAGGTGCTGCAAGCCCTGCTACGCCGATTGTACTAAACAATACAAATACCAGTTCGACGACAGTTGATTTTGAAATTACTTCTACAAATCAAGCAGGATGTATTAGTGAAACCATCGTAGTAAGTGTTATCGTAAATGCGATGGCCAATGGAAATATTGGTCCAGCAGATCAAATGATTTGTGAAGATGCGACTGAATTTAATTTACTTTTCACCGCTACTTCTGGCGCAGGGCCATATACTATTAGAATTGGGAATGATGAATTAGGAGATATTACGTTTACTAATTTTGTTCCTGATCCTACAAATGTAAATAGTGGAGATAATCTAACATTTAATGTTGCAGATCTTGAAAATGCAGGAGCGACTATCGGAACTCCTTTCGAACTTCGATTGAAAAGAGTCACAGATGCCAATGGTTGTGAAACGCAAAGTATCAATCAAGATGTACTATTGACCATTAATGAAGAAATTGATTTAAGTGGAGTAATCAATAGTCGTAATATTTGCGAAGCAGGACCGCGAAATATCTTGGCTAGACAAGGAATCGAAGTAACTGGAGGAACTACAGATTATACTTATCAATGGACTTTGTTGGGGCCAGGAAGCTTAGATGTGTCAGATCCAGAACGACCTATTTATGATCCGGCAGGTACAGCTGCAGGCACTACAGTAAGCCTTGATTTGATGGTCACAGATGCGAATGGTATTTGCACCGCTAATAAAACAATTAGCCTAAATCTTTTAGAAAATGAAATCCCAACGGACCCAAGTCCACTCACTGTTTGCAGTGAAAATTCTGATGTAGACTTAACGAGCTTTAATGGAACGGTGAGCCCAAATGCCAATACAGTCAATTGGTATGATGGTGATCCGGCCAATGGAGGAACTATAATAAATCCAGCAACTAACGTTGATCTTTCCACATTAACAAACGGACTTTGGACGCAAGTCGTCAATGGTCCTTGTGCAGAGGCTATCCCAATTACCTTGGTTCCAAGCGAACCGAATGGAACGATCACGGCACAACAAGCATTTAGCTGTTTTGATGATGTCAATGACAGCTTTATGTTTGATTTTGCGTACACAGGCACCACTAGTGACGGACCTTTCGACCTGATGGTTGAAGTCTGTCAAGGTGCTGCTTGTACTACTTTTCCTTTTACTAATGTAGCAGATTTAGCATTTATCACTTTATTGGATGGAACACATTATGATTTGGTTACAACTACGACGACTGGCCTGACAGTAACCTTACTCTCTGTAATGAATCCTGATGGATGTCAAACAACAAATATCAACAATGTTCAAACAGTGACAATTCAACCAGAGCCAATTGTTACATTAGGAGGAACCTCTACAGCAACAGTTTGTAATGGGGATGATGCAGGATTGAGTTTGACTAATAATTATACCCTTTCGGAAAATGTAAGCTATATCGTAACCGTGAGTGGTGGAACTAATTTAGTGCTTGGCGCAAATCCTTTTGATAGTGATGGAGGAACAATAATGGCTCCTGCCGGAGGTGCAACTTTCAATATTCCAACACCGACTTTAGTCGGGAATGTTCCATCGGGTACGGTGACTTATACGATTACGCCAAGAACGGAAGATGGTGATTGTGATGGAACACCCATAGAAGTGACGATCAATGTCGAAACTGATCCTGATGTTTTCTCAACAGGACTTTTAATAGAAGAAACATTGTGTAGTGGTGGTGCTCCAAGCTTTGAGTTAAGAACTAATTTTGATCCAGCTTCTTCCGTTTTATTTGATGTTGAAATTATTTCAGCTGGGCCAAATGTGATAAGAGAACCGAATGGAGGCGCTGCAATTCCAGCTACACCTGGGTTGATTGCGACCTTAAATGCAGATGAATTTTTACAAGCAGTAGCTCCATCTTATTTTTATACTTTGATCCCAGATGTGCTGACTTTAGCACCTGGAACGACAGTCACAGAATCCATTGTTTATCGAGTAACCCCAAAGAAAACAACAGCAGCTTGTATAGGTGCGACACCGATTGATTTTACCGTTAATATTTTACCACTAGCGTCTAATGTCTTGATGATTAGTCAAGGAAGTGGAAGTTTCTGTTCTGGAGAAAGTAGTGATATAACAATTGATGTTGATCAATTTTTTGTAAGTGATTTTGGTGGCAACCATGAAGTAGAAGTAACGATAAAAGCAGTACCAGTTACGAATATCAACAATCCAATTTCGACGCAAGTCTCGGTACCTGCTCCAGTGACGATTACTTTTAATAATGCCAATGCAAATAATCTTACGCATTCCATTAGCGATGTTTTTGAAAATACTTATGGTGACTTTGCGCGAATTGATTATCAATTATGTGCAACAGTTCTAGATGAAAATGGAGATGCGATGTGCCAGATGGTAATCAATGAAGATAGCAATGGTGATCCATTGATTGTCCGAGTTGTTCCGAATCCGGTATTGTCTATTGATCCCGTAACGATCTGCTCTGGAGATGATTTAAGTGGTTTAATTATGATTACTGAAGATCCAGTAACCAACCCTGCCGCGACACCAACAATAACACCGATTGCAGCTGATTGGGAAGTGATTGGAGGTTACCCAACAGGAATAACTGGCACAGCCGGAGTGACTGGGACAACTCCAGATATTTCTACTGGCTTTGGTCTTGGAATAAGTGAAGTATTGACCAATACGACGAATGCACCAATTACCGTTTTCTATCGATTTACGCCAAGTAATAGCAGACCTTGTACTGGAGAACCAGTTATTGCAAATGTAACTGTAGAGCCAAGACCAGCAGGAAATTTGACTTTGATCAATGCGACTGCATGTGATGGTGAAGCATTTCAAGTACAATTTAATGCGACCGCTGGAACGGGGCCTTTTACGGTTCGTTTAGCTGAAAATAGTTCAGGAGCTTATGTTCTTTTATCTGATTTCCTTACGGTAAATGATGGGGATATTTTGACCATCAATCAAGCTGATCTTGGAGTGAGTGCAAGTGGTACTTTTAATATCAGATTGAATCGATTGTTCGATGCGAACTCTTGTGATTCTCAATTTATTGGAAATCCAAGTTTACCAGTGACCATTAATGATAATCCAGTAGTTGATATTTTAGCTGCGAATAGAAGCGTTTGTCAAGATGGGACTAGCCCCGTGAATATTGCGGTGACAGGCGGAAGTGGCAACTTTAGTTATGCTTGGTCTCCTAGCAATCTTTTTGTTGATGCGACAGCAACACCACCTTCAACTTTTGATGCAACAGAATTGGCTGCAGGAAATTATCCAATTACTGTAATGGTCAGCGACGATGATTCTGGTTGCACTGATATGGAAGAGATCAATGTAATAGTAGAACCAACTCCGCAGGTAAACATTATCGCTTCCAGTAATAATCTTTGTGCTGGCGAAGACCTTACTTTAACTTTTGATGATATAGCAGATAGTGGATTATCATTTAGAATAATAGCTACAGCAACAGATGGAGCTGGTACGATAACGCCATTGAATTTGACAAATGTTTTAGACAATAACACGATTACGGTAACAGAAGGAGTAGATTTTATGGGTAGTCTGAATATTACCAATATTACAGTTGCTTTTGAGAATCCGCCATTGAATTGTGGGCTTGCGATTGCAGATATAAATGTAAATGTGATCTCAGCGCCATCAATTGATTTTACTTATAATACACCAAGTGCAAATCTAGGTATAACTTGTAGCGCAACAGCAATGGATATTGTGTTTGGTACAGATGCACCAGGAGTCGAAGGGGTAGATTTCGTTTATGTCGTCGATCGAGTGACCCATGAAACCGGAGCGAATATTAATCCTCCTGGAGGTGTAGCTGGTTATGGACCACTTACCGGAGGTGTCTTGATTAATGGCATGGATAATATTGTGAATAGTGGTATCACCGAGAGCTTAGTAAATACAACAGGTGCTCCTGTGAGAGTTTCTTATCGAGTATTTACTAGAATTTTGGGTTCGGGATGTGAAGGTAATTTCCAATTTATAAATGCGATTATTGAAAGTGAACCAGTGGTAACACTTGATGCAGTTGGACCACTTTGTGTGACAGATGCAGCGGTCAATTTAACCGCTTCTCCAGTAGGCGGAACATTCGCTGGCCCAGGAGTAACCGGTTCAATGTTTGATCCAGCCACCGCTGGAATCGGAACCCATACGATTACCTACACTTATATTGATGCAGCAACTTCTTGTTCAGGAACTGCAGAAATTATGATCGCAATTGGACCGGACATTACGTTCGCTTCAGTAGGACCATTTTGTATCTCTGCAGCAGCAATAAATTTAACAGCGACACCGACCGGAGGAATATTTAGCGGAAGCGGAATTACCGATGCAAACTTAGGAACTTTTGATCCATCAACAGCTGGCGCGGGAACACATCCTATTGATTATACTTATACAGATCCAGTATCCAATTGTGTAGGGACTGCTCAGATTATGATTGTGGTCAATCCTTTACCAATAGTGACACTTGATCCGGCAGGGCCACTTTGTACAAATGAAAATGAAGTGACTTTAGTGGCAACACCAAGTGGAGGAACCTTTAGTGGAACAGGAATTACAGATGTAGATTTAGGAACCTTTGATCCTGCAATTGCTGGAGTAGGAAGTTGGAATATCTTCTATACTTTCACAGATGCTAATGCATGTACCAATGGTGATGACATCACGATAGTTGTCAACGAAGCAACTACCGTTTCATTAACCGCGGCAGGACCTTTTTGTGTAGATGATCCATCTATCAATTTAACAGCGACACCGACCGGAGGAATGTTTAGCGGAAGCGGAATAACAAGTCCAACATTAGGAAGCTTTGATCCAATGACTGCTGGTGTCGGAACACATGCAATCAGTTATAGCTTGACCAATACAAATGGATGTGTGGATGTTACCATGACTGATATTTTTGTAGGTTCTTGTATTGAACCAAGCATTACTAATGATGATCAAAATGATCCAAGCATTCTAGATCCTTGTACTTGTATTGGAAATGGAATGTTTTCAGAAGATGTCTTGATTATTTCTGACCCAGGAGAAATTTGGACAATTACGTCAACGGATCTGATTGATCCAGTAACCATGTTGCCATTTACAGTAGGAACGATTCTAAGCGAAACAGCAGTTAGTTCAGGAAGATATACGATTACAGGATATCATTTAGATGGAGCTGGTTATTCATTAACAGCAGAGAGTGTTAGTCATCCGGGTATTCCTTTAACAATTACCAATACTTGTTTTTATCCTGATCCAGTAATGGATGGATTAACGGCATATTGTATAAACGATGATCCCGTAACTGTCAGTGGAAATGCTGGAGGTATAGATGGAACAGGTCTTTTTAGATTGGATGGTCTAGCATTGACCACAACAGAAGTTCCAGCGAATAGTGGGACCTGGCAAGCCACCTTTGATCCATCTACCTTAGGATCTAATCCACATGCTTTGTCTTTCACTTTTGATGCAGGAGGAGTTGATGCTATAGCTAATGATTTGGTGGCCTGCGCCACGACCGTTACTCAAGATTTTAACTTGAGCGGGCCTCAAGGATTTCTTGCATGTGATTCCAGTGTAAATGTCACTTTGGATCAAATGTGTATGGCGACTATTACGCCTCAGGTTTTATTATCAAATGACCTTTTAAATGAGGATTTGTTTGAAGTTGGCATATTTGTAAATGGTGTAAATATTGGAGATCAACTAGGTACAGAACATGTTGGCCAAACATTAGAAGTCAGAGTTTTTGATCGTTGTTCTACATCAGGACTGTTCTGCTGGGGAAATGTGAACGTTGAAGATAAATCCCCTCCAGTTTTAACTTGTGATCCTATAGTAATTTGGTGTAACGAAGATGCCAGTCCTACGAATCCTAATGTTGGATACCCTGGAGTGGAGGAATTCTGTGACTCAAATCCGACACTGGATTTCATAGATGCCCCAACTGACTTTACTTGTTTACAAAGTGGAATGTATAGTGCTAAAATTGATCGAACATGGACGGTTTGTGATGCGTCGAATAATTGTAGTACTTGTGTCCAAGAAATTTTCTTCAGAAGAGTAACGCCAGCAGATGTTACTTTCCCTCCAAATTATGACGGAATAGATAATCCAGCATTTAATTGTAGTGATCCTAACTTGTGTACCGATCCTATTGCTAGCTGTACAGGCATTCCATTATTAGATGGTCGACCTATCACCTCAGGTGCTGGGGAATGTGAACTTTCGGTAGGAGACCCTGTAGATCAAATTATTACCATTGATGCTGGAACCTATAAAATACTACGAACATGGACTGTTTTAAATTGGTGTAATTCTAGTGATTTCATGCAGCATATTCAAACTATAAAAGTACACGATACGACACCGCCAACAATAACTTGTCCTCAAGACTTTTCAACAGGAACCTCTTCAGAAACTTGTGATGGAGATGTATTGTTACCAGTAGCAACGGTTACAGATAATTGTTCTCCTTTGAATTTGGTTTCAATAAAAACAATCTTGGGTACTCAAGAAATTGATGGAAATGGAGGAGTCGTTAATCTTCCATTAGGAATGCATACGGTGACTTATGAAGCAACAGATGATAGTCATAATACTTCTTCTTGTGAAATGGTTGTAACCGTTGTAGATGATATTGTTCCAGTAGCGGTCTGTAATCAAAGTACAACGATTGGCTTGACAAATATTGCTCCAACGATTGTCCTTGCAAATACCTTTGACGATGGAAGCCATGACAACTGCTCAGATCAATTAGTAATGGAAGTTAGAAGGATGAATGCTTTGCATTGTCCTGGTTTTGATGGTACTGATTTTGGACCTTCCATTCCAGTTTATTGTTGTGACGTAGGTCAAACGATCATGGTTGAGTTTAGAGTGACTGATGAAGCTGGGAATAGCAATACCTGTATGGTTGAAGCATTGGTTCAAGATAAGCAAAAACCACTGTTGACTTGCCCTGAGAATAGAACAATTGATTGCGATGATGATCTTAGTATCATTGATGGAATTACAGATGATGCATCTGCTGGTTCTCCTGCTTTCTTTGTGGAGTTAAACGGAGGCGTGGGATTAGATGATACCACATTTGTAGGCTACTATGCCAATGTTTTTGATAACTGTGGTGCGAATGTTTACATCAAAGATGAAGGCATCTTAAATAACTGTAATATCTCAGTTGATATCAATGGTAATGCTGCTTCATATAAGCGAATTTACGTGGCAGTAGACCCAAGTGGCAATGTAAGATCTTGTACTCAACTGATCGATATAGTCAATCAAAATCCATTTAGCGCAAGCGATGTCACTTTCCCAGATGATATCACCGTTAATGGGTGTTTGGGCGAAAGCACTGATCCCGACAATACAGGACGACCTCTTTATGCAGATGTTGGATGTACTATTATTGCAGATACTTTGAAAGATCATGTGCTAAGCATAGAAGATGGTGTTTGTGCAACTATACTTCGTACTTGGAAAGTAATCGATTTATGTACTTTTGATTCACAAGATTCAGATCTTAATAGTATTTCAGAAGCATCTGATGATGGTTTTATTCCTGGATTTTATAAGGATTTGCAAATCATAAATGTGATAGATTCAGAAGCGCCAATGATTACGAGTGCATGTACAGATGTTGAGTTTGATGGAGGCTTTGCGGGATGTGTTGGCACAGCAACTTTAGTGGCCACCGCTACCGATTGTACTCCCACAAATAATTTAGAATGGTCTTACCGAATTGATGCGGATAACGATGGCAGTTTTGATATTAATGGAAATACCAATGATGCAAGCGGAAATTATCCAGTAGGCACACACCGAATTGAATGGACTGTCGTAGATGCATGTAACAATAAAAATACATGTGAATATTTGTTTACGATACTTGATCGAACCCCTCCACAAATTCAGTGTGTAAATGGTACAACGAGTGTGTCTACGAACAACCCCGGAGTAATTTGGGCTACAGATTTATTTGTCGCAAGCGGTACTTTTGATCATTGTACAGATGATGCTAATCTTCAGATTTCATTTAGTTCAACGGACTTGATGGCAAATAGTGTTTCCTTTGATTGTACAGAACTAGGAGAAAGAGATGTAACGGTTTATGTAACCGATATGGCAGGTCAACAAAATTCTTGTAATGTCAAAGTGGATGTACAAGCGAATGGAACAAATGCTTGTAGCACGGTACCTTTGTCTTCTGTTTCAGGAGGTATTTCCAACGAAAGTGGTCTTGATGTGAAAGAAGTAATGGTAAATGCAGGTTATGGTGATCCAGCTATGACAGGCAATGATGGAGCTTATCTATTCTCTGATCTACCGATGTATAGTAATTATACGATTACACCAGAAAGAAATGATAATCCATTAAATGGAATTTCTACCTACGATTTAATCTTGATCAGTCAACATATTTTAGGCTTGGAAATATTAGATTCTCCTTACAAGAGAATTGCGGCAGATATCAATCGTTCTAAAACGATCACCGCTTATGATATGGTAGAATTACGAAAATTAATTCTATTCATTAACACCGAATTTCCTGAAAACACCTCTTGGCGTTTTGTAGATGAAAATTTTATTTTCCCAGATCCAACGAATCCGTTTGAATCAACATTTCCTGAATTCTATACAATTAATAACCTAGAATCCAGCATGGAGAATATCAATTTTGTGGCGATCAAGACCGGTGATGTCAATGGTAGCGCCAATACGAATGGCCTACAAAATGCGGATACTAGAACAGATGGTATTTTGAACTTGATATTGGAAGAACAAACATTAGAAACTGGTGAAGAATATTTGATCGACTTTACAGCAAAAGATTTTGAGCATTTATTAGGTTATCAGTTTACGATGGCTTTTGACAAAGATCAAATTGAGGTTTTGGATGTTCAACCTGGTGCTTTACCCAGATTATCTAAAGAAAATTTTGGATTCCAATTTCTAACAGAAGGAATGCTCACCACCAGTTGGGCAGATGGAAAACCAGTGACGATTGCAGATGATGACGTGTTGTTTAGTTTAAAAGTAAAAGCACTTCAAACAAGTTCCGTAAGCAATTTATTTCAAGTGAATTCTCACTATACCAAAGCGGAAGCTTATACGGATCGAGACGAACGATTTGACATTGGCCTACAATTCAAATCAGCAGAAGGTATTATTTCTAATCCTGAATTTGCACTCTTCCAAAATCGACCAAATCCGTTTAAAGGAGAAACCGTCATTGGTTTTCATTTACCCGCATCTTGTGCAGCGACCTTGAGTATTTTCGATGTCTCCGGTCGATTGGTACAAGTGATTAATGATGAATATACCGAAGGTTATCACGAAGTAATTATTGATCGAACAGAATTGAATACGACCGGTGTCCTTTATTATCAACTGGATACGCCGACGCATACTGCTACGAAAAAAATGACCTTAATTGACTAGTAAAAAATAGGTGTCAATATAAGTCGAGGAGGCTTCGTCTCCTCGCTTTTTTGAGCCTTTTAAAATATGAGTAGTGCTAAAGTTTTAAGCTCTACTAAAGATGCTGTTCTGGGACTTATTTTTCTGAAATCAGTTCCTTGGATATTCGCCTTCCTCGAGAGAGGAAGGCTTTTTTTATTGATGGATCAAGTTAATTTTTCTTTTGGTATTCTATCAAAACACCATCTCCTAAAATTCTTTCTTTTTTTAATTGAAACCCATTTTTAGTCATGACAGACTTGATCTTCTTTTCTCGCATTCTCTGTGAACATCCTTTTAAATTTTTCTCATTTCGTGGATATTCTAATATAAATAATTGACCATCTTCTTTTAGCGTATTTTTAATAGAAGACAACATTTTTTTCATTTTTGAAAAATGATGAAGGCTGTTTCTAATGATAATCTTATCTACTTTTTCAGGAATGTTGATTGACTTTGTGCTGCCTTCAATTACATGAAAATTTTTAAAGTCAATATTGAGTTGACTGTTTTTGTTTTTAAATTCTACATATTCCAATACCACATTATCGATGTCATTTGCATAAATGATCAAATCTTTATTTAGCATAGCTAAAACATAACTAAAGGTAGCTTTCCTTGCGCCTATTTCTGCAATGACATCATTTGGTTGAATATTATAAAAACTAAGTTCATCGAAAATTTCTTGATTAGGAAGAATTTTAAAAGGATACTCATGATTCAAAATTTCTATCATAATCAAATCGACCAATTCCCAATTTTGTAGAATACAGACAAAATCATACTCCGTAAGATTAAAGGGAAGTTTAGATTCTGGATAGCTCAATTGGACTGCTCTTGCGACAAGATCAAAAGGCAATTGCTCAATTAAATAAGCATGTTGAATTCGAGAAATAATCCTATTGAGAATTTCTTTATCAGGTTCATATCCTTTCCATTTTTCTATAGTTGTTTTTAGTCTCTTTAGATTTTTTTCATCTAGATGTAGTAATTTAGATCGATATTCTGAAAGCCCAATAATCAAATCCTGTTTCCAAGCTAGACTGTCTTGGGAGAATAAAATAGTCGGTAAAAAAATCATTAGAAAAACGATGGACTTCATTAAGATTGATTCTATTCAAGTGAAAATAAAATGTAATAATAACCGTAAATAAACGAGTACTAAAATGTTTTCTATAAAAAAATAAATTCCGAGGGAACATTTTTGCAATAACAATCGTTAGGTTATTGGACATCAAAATTTTTGTCATGAAACGACTTTGTTTATATCACTTCTTTAAAGGGCACCAAAGCCCATTGCTTTGTTTTACTTCACTGCAGAAGTAAGCACAGAGTAGATATTGGAGTCAACCAATAAATTAATTGGTCAACTCTATTTCTTTATTTCTGCTTAACATTTCCGGAACTTTTATTTTTTAAAAACGAGTGTTTTTAAATCTTAATCGCATTTTTTTATCATGCAGTTTTGTACTCTGCTGACTGTAATTTCTGATGGCTTTTACGAAAGCTATTTACTATTTTAAATGAATAAAAATGAAACGCAGAGAATTGCGCTTTTTACGAAACATAGGAATTGTTGCTCACATTGATGCCGGTAAGACGACTCTAACCGAACGGGTACTTTATTTCACTGGACAGTCTCATAAAATTGGTGAAACACATGATGGCAATAGTCAAATGGATACGACCAAACAAGAGATTGCTAAAGGAATCACCATTAGTTCTGCGGCAACGCAAACTGCTTGGGAATATCAAAATTCGAAGCATCGAATTAACATCATTGATACACCTGGTCACGTTGATTTTACCATTGAAGTGGAACGTTCGCTTCGCGTACTCGATGGCATTGTTGCTTTATTCGATTCAGTTGCAGGAGTAGAACCGCAATCTGAAAACATTTGGCAGCAAGCCAGTCGTTACGAAATTCCAGCGATTGCTTTTGTCAATAAAATGGATCGAATGGGAGCTGATTTTTATAGCGTCGTAGAACAAATTAAAACTCAATTGGGTGCCAATGCTGTAGCGATCCAAGTACCGATTGGTGCAGAGGAAAATTTCATTGGCGTAATTGATTTGTTATACATGAAAGCATGGACTTGGAATTCCGATGGATCGGAAATGACAGAAACTGAAATTCCAGAAATGATGCAAAACGAGGTGAATGAGCAAAGAATAAAATTGATGGAAACATTGGCTTTGTTAGATTCAAACTTGTTAGAAAAATACATGGATAATCTGGAATCGATTACTTCATTGGAATTAACGAACATTTTAAGAACAGCTGTTTTGAATCGAAAAGTACTTCCTGTTTTGGCAGGAGCCGCTTACAAAAACAAAGGTGTCCAACCTTTATTGGATGCGATTTGTGCGTATTTACCTGCTCCTTCCGATAAGGAAGAAATTAATGGTGTTGATCCAAACAGCGAAGTGCCGATGACAAGACCAACAACTGTTGAAGCACCTTTTACGGCTTTTGTTTTTAAAACCATTCAAGATGAACAGAATCGACGTTTGAGTTTTTTTAGAGTCTATGCTGGTTCTTTACAGCCTGGTGCGCAAGTACTTAATGTACATACTGGTGAACGGGAACGCATTGGTCAATTGTATCAAATGCATGCCAATCGAAAAACGAACCGAATGGAAGTTTATGCAGGAGATATCGTTGCGACGACTTCTTTAAAAAATAGTAAAACGGGCGATACAATTTGTGCGATTGATCATCCCATTGAATTGGGTAAATTACATGTACCAGAAGCGGTGATGGGCATGTCGATTGAAGTAGCTAAGAATGTAGACTCCGATAAATTGAGTATGGCTTTGGCCAAATTAGCGGAAGAAGATCCGACCTTCCGAGTTCATATTGATGAGTATAGTGGACAAACCATTATTCGAGGTATGGGAGAATTACATTTAGAAATTATTGTAGAAAAAATCAAAGATGATTTTGGTGTAGCAGTCAATACAGGACGACCCGTTGTTGCTTATAGAGAGCAATTTAGTTTAACTAAGGAGCATTCAGAAAAACTGAGTAAACAGAATGGAGGATCTGGTCTTGCTGCAGAAATAGGAATAGTAATGGGGCCAGCCGATGAAGTATTTTTAAGTAGTGAAACTTTTGATAAAGGAGAGAAACTACAATTTGTGGATGAAATAGTTGGTGGTGCGATTCCTAAACCATTGATCAAGTCTGTTGAAAAAGGATTTCGTTCGATGTTGAATACGGGACCTTTAGCTGGTTATCCTTTGGAAAGTATGAAAATCCGATTGATAGACGGAAAAACGCACACAAAGGATTCGAAGCCATTAGCTTTTGAACTGTGTGCAATTGATGCTTTTCGAAATATAGCTTCTTTATTGGAACCGCAATTACTGGAACCGATTATGCAGGTCGTGGTGTCTACACCAACTGAATTTGCCGGCACAGTCATTGGAGGTTTAAATCGAAAGCGAGCGATTATAAAAGGTCAAGAAACGCCTTTGAATCGAACGTTGATAACAGCCGATGTTCCTTTGTCAGAACTTTTTGGTTATATAGGACATCTTCGATCGATTACTACCGGACGAGGAACTTTTGACATGCAATTATCGCATTATGCCGTGGTACCAGAAAGTATTGCTGAACGGATTATTGCCATGGAGAAGGTTGATTAAACATGATAAGTTAACGAGCAGTCATCCGTACGGATGGCTGCCTCTTTAAACAAATTATTTACAACTCAAATAATTTTATTTGATATTTTCTCTCAGGAAGAAATAGTAATTTAAGCCCTTGATTACAAATCATCACAAAGGCTCCAGTCATTTCAAAAAAGAAAATCAAACATTTGAATAAAGACTATTTCATCCATTGTTCGATAGTTTCAACAATAACCCTAGGTTTTCTCGCCCATTTAAAATGATTTAGTTTCGCTTGTGCTGTTCCTTTTGTAGGAATGTGAATATGTTGAGTTAGATTATTAGGGTGAAATTTTTTAGTTAGATTTTTTACCGCTTTCGGCGGAGCTAAATGATCGCCTTCAATTGAAATCGCTAAAAGTGGAATTTGACAAGCTTGCAATCCTTTTTCAAAATTAAATTCCTTATGCTGTTCTAGATATTTTCCAGTCTTGGCTTGTTGACTCCAATCTCTAATCACAGATCGACTTTCTTTTCCACCAAAACCTAAACGATGACCAGGGAAGTAGCCCCAGACTTGACTGATGATTTTACTTACTTGAGTCAGTAACAAAATTTTCCACGCGCCAAATCCTTCCCAACCTTTGTGGTAAACAGAACAACAGGTAATCAAAATCAAACCATCAATTTTTTGGAGTGTTCGACTGATATAAAGTGCAGCCAATTGTCCTCCTAAACTATGACCTAAGATGTATTTTTTGTTTTTTAAAAAAGTATGGTTCACGTACTCGATGACGGTATGATAATCTAAATCTAAAATATCTAAATAACTAAAATCGGATTGCCGAGAAGCTCGTACACTGGAATGTCCTAAACCACGAAGATCAGCCGTAACAACAATGTATCCTTTCTTCGCTAGGTCATTAGCGAAAGGTTCATAATAAGCTGCTTCCACACCCATTGCTGGAAAACAAACAACTATTGGTAGATTCTTATTTTCTTGATTTGAAAAAATAGTGATTTTTGTGGACGTACCATCTTGAATCTCAAGCGATATAATTTCCTTATTCATTCATGCAAGATAATTTATTTTGAGGAAGGATTGAAAAATGACCAGACTTTAAAAACGAAAAAAGCCAAGCGCTCCAAATAGGAAATGCTTGGCTTTTTTTATTTATCAATGGCCAAATAAATTTTTATACTCATTATCTTATTCCAGCTCTATCACCACATCATCCTGCTCGACCATTGTTTTTTCTGACAAGTGTACTTTTTTTACTTTTCCTGCTTTAGGCGAAGTAATCGTACTTTCCATTTTCATGGCTTCAATGATAAAAAGCGGTGTGTTAACATCAATGGTTTCCCCTTTCTTGACCAATATTTTGGAAAGACTTCCTTGTAATGGCGAACCAACTTCCATTTCGCTATCTACCTTTTTATGAAGTGCAAATTCGGTCTGCACCGAAAGATCGCGTACTTCGATAGAACGATTCTGTCCATTCAATTGGAAAAGAACCGTCCGGACACCTTGTTCATTGGGTTCACTTGCATTAACGAAACGCAGTAGGATTCGTTTACCTTGATCAATCTCGATTAAGATTTCTTCATTGGGTTGTAAACCAAAAAAGAAAGCAGGTGTAGGAAGATTTCGAACCGTTCCAAACTTTTCATAATGTGCTTGATACTCTGTAAAAACTTTTGGGTATAATTTATAAGAAAGAAAATCTAAGAAATGAACATACTTACCAAACTTCTTTTTAAAAGCGGCAAATTCTTTTTTGAAATCTATTGGTTCAAGATGTGCATTGGGGCGGTTTCGATAAGGTTTTTCACCTTTCAAAATCATTTTTTGAATTTTCTTTGGAAAGCCACCATCGATTTGACCTAAGTCTCCACGCATTAAAGACTTGACACTATCTGGAAAGGCTAGCGTATCTCCTTTTTTTAAAATATCTTCTTTAGTCAAATCATTGGATGTCATAAACATAGCCATATCACCAACCACTTTGGAGGAAGGTGTTACTTTTACGATCTCACCAAACAAGTCATTTACATGTCTATAATTGGCCTTGATCGTTTCAAATTCTGATTCCAATCCAAGACCTCTAGCTTGCGGACGTAGGTTGGAATATTGACCACCAGGAATTTCATGATGGTATACTTCTGCGGTACCTGCCCGTAACTCTGATTCAAAAGGATAATAAAATTGTCTGGTCGCTTCCCAATAATTAGCGTAAGCGTTTAAAGAAGTTAAATCTATTTTATGCTCTCGCTTATGTCCTTGCATCATGGCCACAATCGAATTAAAATTCGGCTGCGAAGTCAGGCCAGACATCGAACTGATTGCCACATCAATTACATCCACTCCAGCTTCAATCGCTTTAAGATAAGTCGCAGATTGAATCGAAGAAGTATCATGTGTATGCAAATGTAAAGGGATATCGACCGCCTTTTTTAATTGACGAATCAACTCTTGTGCAGCATAAGGTTTGAGTAACCCAGCCATATCTTTGATCCCAATCATATGCGCTCCTGCATCTTCTAATCGTTTGGCTAAATCAAGATAATATTGCAGGTCGAATTTACTCCTGCTCGGATCAGAAATATCTCCAGTATAACAAATGCAAGCTTCTGCAATGGCTCCCGTATGTTTGCGAACCGCCTTGATACTTGCTTTCATTCCATTGACCCAATTCAGAGAATCAAAAATTCTAAAAACATCTATTCCGGTATTCCAAGATTCAACAATAAAACGTTCGATCAAATTATCTGGATAAGCTTTGTATCCTACACCATTTGATCCACGGAGTAACATTTGTAAGAGCATATTAGGCATTGCTTGACGCAATAATTCCAATCGTGTCCAAGGACATTCTTTTAAAAATCGAAGTGCTACATCAAAAGTAGCTCCTCCCCAAACTTCCATGGAAAACACACTATCCGAATGATGACGAGCAAAACTTTCTGCTATTTTTATCAAATCATGTGTTCTTACACGAGTTGCTAATAATGATTGATGCGCATCTCTAAAAGTGGTATCTGTGTACTGAATGGCTTTTTGTTTTTTGAGCCATTGGGTAAATTTTTCTGGGCCTAACTCAGTCAGTAATTGTTTTCTTCCTTTCGGAAAAGGAGTCAGCGAATCATATTCAGGAACGATGGCTGGACGAAATTTTTTGTTAGGATCAACATATTTTACATCGCTATTACCATTGACAATGACTTCTGAAAGATATCGTAACATTTTAGTGCCGCGATCTCGTAATCTAGGCATTTGTAAAATCTCTGGATGATCATCGATAAATTTTACAGTTGCTTTTCCTGCCTTAAAAGTATCGTTCTCTAACAAATTGGTTAAAAAGCCAATGTTACTTTTAACTCCTCTGATTCGAAACTCCGTAAGGGCTCGATACAGTCGTTCGGCCGCACCACTAAGCGTTCGGCCACTAGCCGTTACTTTGACCAACATGCTATCAAAAAACGGAGAAATATTCGCACCTGGATAAGCACTTCCGGCATCTAATCGAATACCAAATCCTGCAGCACTTCGATAGGCAATGATTTTTCCATAGTCAGGCTTGAAATTTTCTTGAGGATCTTCAGTCGTGATTCTACATTGTATGGCATAGCCAGTAAATTTAATGTCCTCTTGATTTTTGATAAAAATAGTAGGATGGGATAAAGGATAACCCATCGCAATCAAAATCTGACTTCGGACAATATCAATTCCGGTAATTTCCTCGGTAATGGTGTGTTCTACTTGAATTCGAGGATTGACTTCAATGAAATAAATATTTTCTTTTTGGTCCACCAAAAACTCAACCGTCCCAGCATTGGAGTAGCCGACATGTCTGGTAATCCGCAAAGCATAGTCATATAGAGCATCCTTCGTTTCTTGTTTTAAAGTAACCGAAGGAGCAATTTCTACCACCTTTTGAAATCGACGTTGGACTGAACAATCTCTTTCAAAAAGATGTACTAAATTTCCATGTTGATCACCGAGGATTTGTACTTCAATGTGTTTTTGATTCTCAATATATTTTTCTAAAAAAATCGTTCCATCTCCAAAAGCAGTCAAGGCTTCTCCCTTTGCTTCCTTAAATTCGGTTAACAGATCTTTTTCTTTACGCACCACACGCATACCACGGCCACCACCACCAGCAGCTGCTTTGACCATTAAAGGATAGCCAATTTTTTTAGCTGCAACTAAGATCGCCTTGTCAGAATTTAATTTCTTTTTACTGTCTTCAATTAAAGGAACTTTGACTTCTCGAGCGATTGCTTTAGCAGCTACCTTATCACCCAATCGTTCCATAACTTCCGGACTAGGACCAATAAAAATAATTCCTTCTTCTCGACAACGCCGAGCGAATCGAACATTTTCAGAAAGGAAACCATAACCTGGATGAATGGCTTCGACACCGTTCTTTTTAGCTACGCGAATAATTTCTTCAATGTCTAAATAAGGTTTGAGTGGCTCATCTTCAGAACCAATTTGATAGGCTTCATCTGCCTTATATCGATGAAGAGAATATCGATCTTCATAAGTAAAAATCGCAACTGTTCGGAGTTGTAATTCAGAGGCAGCTCTCAATACACGGATCGCGATTTCTCCACGATTAGCGACCATCATTTTTTGGAAACGAATACTTTTTTTTGTCATAGCGCTCAATTAAGATATTTGATCTAAAGTTGAGGTTTCATGGTTGGGTTTCGCAAATGTAAATAGAGCTTACTGCAATATTCATTTTTTAGCGAAATATTTTTAGGTAAAAAAAAGTCTAGATGGGATTTTTCACAAATTTGAACAATGAAACCTAGTTTTTCATTATACGAAAAAGAATAAGGATAGGATGCGAAGGAAAGAGTATTATTAAAACTTAAATAGCCTTCTATCGTGGATCTCACGTTAGAAGGCTATTTAAAATTCTTGAACTCAATTATTCAAAACTGTCTAATAGTCTTTAATACAACGGCAACTAATAGCTTTTGCTTTTTGTGTTTTATTGTGAATTTGCAATTTATAGTTATCTCCTTTTCGTCTCAATTCAACGGTTGTCCATAGGCCAGTCTCTGTATCTGAAGTCATATACAAGCCTCTCATACCTGCTTGATAAAACCTTTTATCATAATGTGATCGAAATCCACCAAATTGAAGATGTAAAGGATCCTTCTCAACTAGATAAGATATCTTTCCTTTTTGAGATATGACTTTTCCGTTTAAACCTTTTAGAAGGTAGGTCCATTCTTCTTTGTTAGGAATATGCCATCCATCTGGGCAAATACCTTTTGTGACTAAAGAGGTACTTTCGCCAATAGCTGTTTTGTAATCATACAATCTTCCATAAGGTGCACAAAAACGTTCTTGATTTTTATAACAAGAAGCGCCTTTAGCATTATAGGCTAAGTTTTCGGCCATTACAGTCAATTTACCCATTTTAATGGTTTTGTAAATTTTTCCGTCTCTGGAATCTTCAAGAGAAATGGTAGTTAATGGAGAAGTGAAGCCAGCTATCGCTAGAGCTACTAATACGAGTAGGATTACTCTGTTCATGGGAATTAGGTTTTGGTTAAAAAAAATTAATCGATCAACATACATTCCTGCCTAAAGGAATTTTGTGTAGTACGAAGAACAACTATAAAATATTAAAATTGAGGGAAAGAATTTCGAACTTTAAAAGGGAGGTTCTTAGGAAGGTATAAAAACAAGTTATAAAACAAATATACGTGAAAAAACAATTAGATGCCAGTTTAAAAGTTATTTAAGTTTCATAATTGGTGATAAAATGAATAAAATGGAGGAAAATATGTTGCTTTTGTTTGTTGATAACCCTGTTGGTAAGCCATATCTTTTAAACATATTGAAAAATAGGAGCTAAAAATGTAGATTAAAAAATAATAAACCTGTATATTTGCGTCCGCTTAAATACCTTGGCGAGGTAGCTCAGCTGGTTAGAGCGCCAGATTCATAATCTGGAGGTCGGGAGTTCAAGTCTCCCTCTCGCTACAAAATATAGAATCCCTTGATGAACTTTCATTAAGGGATTTTTTTATTTTAATTCATTCTAAAGCAAATGTATTACTTTTATGTTCTATACAGTTTAAAAGATCAAAAACTATATAAAGGTTATTCCTCAAATCTTGCTGCTCGTTTTATAAGTCATAATAATGGAGGTACTAAGTCTACCAAATATAGAAGACCGTTGGTCATGATTTACATTGAAGTTTTTGCAACTAAGCACGAAGCTATGAAAAGAGAAAAGGAATCTAAATCATTAGAAGGAGGAGCACATTTAAGATTAAAATTAAGAAATTTGATGATCCTTAATGAAGAAGGTGTTTTGTTGACGAGCTCAGCTACTTAGAACGCCCGTACGGGAGATCGGGAGTTCAAGTCTCCCTCTCGCTACAAAATATAGAATCCTCTGATCAACTTTCATTAAGGGATTTTTTTATTTTAAATATTTGTTGAGCCTTGATGAAGAAGGTTTTTTGAGTACCTAAATGATCCTTCTAAATAACAAAAATGAGAACCATTCACTCAGATATCACTATTATTGGAGGCGGCTTAACTGGCTTAACGATTGCTTACTTATTACGTGAAAAGAATCTTTCGGTTCACATTGTAGAGGCAAGACCTAGAATTGGAGGAAGAATTTTTACCAAAAAAATAGAAGGAAGTGCTCCTCAAGAAATGGGAGCCACTTGGCTAGGAAAAAAGCATACTGCTTTGACGCGTCTTTTACAGGAATTGAATTTGGATACCTTTGAACAGATTCTTGGTCAAACAGCTATTTATGAACCAATTTCAACAAGTCCGCCGCAATTGGTTTCCTTACCACCAAATTCTGATCCTAGTTATCGAATCCAAGGAGGTTCTTCTTCACTTATTGATGCTTTAGTAAGCACTTTAAACGAAGATCATATTCACCTCCAGCAAATTGTGAAATCAATTGCTCAAGCAGGCGAATTTTTATCCGTCCAATCAAATGAATATGATTTTCAATCAAAGATAGTTATTTCGACCTTACCTCCTTTTTTATTAACGAAGACCATTGATATTCAACCTCAACTTCCTGATTCCATTTTGTCCATTGCGCAACAGACGCATACTTGGATGGGAGAATCAATAAAAGTTAGCTTGACTTATGACCGTCCTTTCTGGAGAGAAAAAAATACAAGTGGAACCATTTTTAGTAATGTTGGTCCTATTCCTGAAATGTATGACCATTCGAATGTAGAGGATACGGCTTATGGCCTAAAAGGATTTTTGAATGGGACGTATTTTTCACTCTCGAAAGAAGAAAGATTAAAGTTGGTGATGAAACAATTAGAAAAATATTATGGGGAGGTCGTTAGAAATTTTATTGCCTATGAAGAAACGGTTTGGCGAAATGAGCTTTTTACTTTTACACCTTATTCGACGCATGTTTTGCCACATCAAAATAATGGACATCACTTATATCAACAATCGTATTTAAATAAAAAATTATTTATCGCAGGATCAGAAACAGCTAACAATTTCCCTGGATATATGGAAGGAGCTGTTCGAAGTGCCTTGTTTGTTTGTCAAAGAATAGAAGAACAATTAGAGGCTTAACCATTTTCGTTTTTACAACCCATGAACAACTAAAATTGCCCGCCCTTTTTTAAAGGACGGACAATTATTTTTTTGGGCTTACCCTATCTTGGCACCTAAATCGAGATACGTCCTCCGAGCTAAGAAAACAAGGGCGTAAATTTGAATGCCTTCCCATCAAACAATCCTTGATCACTTAATTTCAACTGAGGAATAACTAACAAGGCCATGAAAGACAAGGTCATAAATGGAGCGGTCAACGAACAAGGTAATTTTTCTTTTACAAAACGATCCACTTCCTGATATTTTTTAGCCACTTCATAACCGTCTTCATTGGTCAAAATTCCTGCGACAGGTAATGGTAATACTTTTTCCTCTTCATCATTAACCGCAGCGATTCCTCCTTGATGTTCTATGATTAAATTCACCGCTTTACAAATCGATTCATCATCCACACCAACCACTATGATGTTGTGAGAATCATGGCCTACACAAGAAGCAATCGCTCCTTCTTTTAATCCAAAATTATTAATAAATGCGATCGCTGGCGCTTGATCTTGATATCTATTCACCACGCACATTTTGAGAATATCATTTTCTACATCAGAAACGGCAAAACCATCTGTATCAATTTTCGCATCAGCGACATAACTATCTGTTACAATCTCTCCGTTAATTGCCTTGATGACCTGAATCTTATTACCTGATGCTTTTGGAGCTTTTATTTGAAAATCACTAATCGTTTTGGGAGAAGTATTGAAGTTATTGATGATCGAAACATCGACTGATTCTATTTCACTATTTCCACCTTTAGCTACTCGTTGGCCATTTATATAGGTTGCTTTTACATCAAAAAATTTCAGGTCCTGAACCAAGATAAAATCAGCAGGATCACCGACGCGTAAAAGTCCGACATCAAGTCCATAATGTTTCACTGGATTGATACAGGCGACTTGTAGTACATCAAAAAAATTACAACCTTTAGCGACTGCGCGAGCAGCCAATTGATTGATATGTCCTTCAATCAAATCATCCGGATGTTTGTCATCCGAGCAAAACATCATCTGATCTTTGTATTCAGGTAGTAAGCCAATCAAGGCTTCAAAATTCTTAGCAGCACTTCCTTCTCGAATTAAAATTTTCATTCCGTGTTGCAGTTTTTCTAATGCCTCTTCATAAGTAAAACATTCATGGTCTGTACTAATACCGGCGTCAATATATTTTTTGGCATCCTCTCCTCGAAGTCCTGGAGCATGACCGTCTATTGGTTTACCATATTTTTTGGCAATGGCTATTTTTGCATGTACTTCTTCATCGTTGAATAATACCCCAGGGTAATTCATCATTTCAGCCAAGTAACGAATCTCCGGTTTTTTCATCAAAGCTTCAATTCCTTTGACACCAATGACCGCTCCAGCTGTTTCAAAGCCCGTAGCAGGTACACAGGATGGAGCACCAAAATTAAATTTGAGTGGAACTTGATTCCCATTTTCAATCATATATAAAACACCATCAATCCCCATGACATTCGCAATCTCGTGTGGATCAGAAACCGTAGCAACCGTACCATGAACAACCGCCAACCTAGCGAACTCCGAAGGAACGAGCATAGAACTTTCAATATGAATATGTGCATCCACAAAGCCTGGAAGGATATAATTTTTGCTGATACCATCACTCGGCGTTATCGAAATGATTTTACCGTCTGCCTCTTCAATAGTCGCAAAGTAAATCTTTCTATTTTCGATATCTACGATATTTCCTTGAATTTTCATATTATTTGATTTATCATTAAACGTGGCTAATACTCAAATTTTCAAACAAATATACAATAGCTTATTGAAAGATATAACGAATCCTTATCTTTAGCATATGAATGATTTTTTTGAAACGGTTCTATTTACTATTGGAGACAAAGATTTCACTTACGGTCAATTAGCAGCAGTCGTAGGCGTTTTCCTTGTAACCATCATTGCCTACCAAATTGTGCTGAATCGTTTGTTACCGAAATATTTTGCGCAAGAAAAGATTCGGATTTGGAAACAAGATCGCGTACATCGAATATTAAGATCGCTATTTTATTTATTGGCTCTCATTGGTATCATTCGAGTCTTAGATGTCGATCATGTTTTATATGCTGGTGGTTATAATTCTGGGGTATTTAGAATTTCAACTTTGATTCAGGCGATGGTCATTTTTCAGGTTGCCCGAATGTTGGATTGGATTTTTTCTAAAACACTCTTGTATAATTACTATAGAAGCAGGGAAGACGAGACAAAAGTAGAAAACGAAAACAACGACAAAAAGAAAAAAGAAATCGAACGTACGACTAGTCGTACCGTCCAATATGTCATCTATGCTTTTTCGATTATTCTTATTCTAAAAAGTTTTAGTCTAGATTACGAATTTTTCAAAATTGGTGATAAAGCCTTTACACTAGGAAGTATTTTTTATGCTCTCTTAATTATCCTTATTGCCCAACTCATTGCTTGGGTCATGACACAATTAATTCTATTTACTTACTATAAAAAAAATAAGGTCAACGTTGGATCACAATATGCGATCAATCAGTTGATGAAATATGTCCTTTACATTTTTGCCATTTTCATGGCTATGGAAAGTCTGGGTATACAAATGACCATTTTCTTAGGTGGTGCCGCGGCTTTATTAGTTGGTGTGGGACTAGGATTACAGCAAACATTCAATGATTTGATCTCTGGTATTATTTTATTGTTCGAACGGAGTATAGAGGTCGGGAATGTAGTGGAACTATCGGGCGGAATGATTGGAACGGTCCGACGTATTGGTTTGAGAACTTCAGCTGTAGAAATGCGAGAGAACATTACAGTGGTCGTTCCTAATTCAAAACTAATCACTGAGAGCGTGATCAACTGGAGCCATACCGATGACAAAGCTCGCTTTTTAGTACAAATAGGGGTCGCTTATGGCACAGATACTAAATTAGTAAAAGAATTGTTATTAAAAGTAGCTAGAAATAATGTATATGTTTTATCCAGCCCTGGACCAAGTGTTCGCTTTACTAACTTTGGTGATTCCTCTTTAGATTTTAATCTTATCTTTTGGTCTAGAAATTTTTTAGTTATTGAAGACATTAAAAGCGATTTGCGTTTCGAAATCAATGAAATTTTCCTTGAACACAAAATAAGTATTCCATTCCCACAGCGAGATGTTTGGATCAAGAAGGAATAAAGAATATTCAACAAATCAAAATCCAATATTCATTGAGAAACATGAAATTAATTCAATGAATATTGGATATTCAAGAGATTGGTTATTGAGTATTTTTTTACCTCAACAAGCTTTTAATTCTTTCATACTCCGATCGACTACCTTCGCTCGTACTACAACCTTGAGCCTGTGCTTGTGCTTCAATATTTTTAACTCGATTTCCAGGATTAGGGTGAGTACTCATAAACTGTGGTGTTCCCGATCGACCTTCCATTTTTTTGAAAAATCCAGCAGCACCAGCAGCATTGTATCCTGTTCCACAAAGATAAATGACAGAGTATTTATCAGATTCTGTTTCATGATTTCTACTAAATTTAAGATTTACTAGACCTGCTGCAATTTGTTCTATCATTCCTGGATCTGATCTTCCAGATAGCATACTTAACAATGCAGTAACGCCATAAGTCTTAGTCATTTGTCGAGTCGAATGTCTTTGGTCAGCATGAGCGATTTCATGTCCCATGACTCCCGCAAGTTCATCCTCTGAATCTAAAAACTTAATTAAGCCCGTATATACATAAATATATCCTCCAGGTGTGGCAAATGCATTTAAGGTTTTAGGGTCATCAATGATTTTCACCTGCCAAGCAAATTTGTCTTTGTTTTTAACTTTTCCGCTATTCAAAATATTGCTCGTGATTTTTCGAATGTAGCGATATACTTCTTCATTCCCACGTTCTCTTAGAATCGGGAACTGTTTAGGATCACTTTCTATTTGCTGACTTACTTGTAGACCTAATCGTTTATCCTCCTCAATAGAGAATAAATTAAGTCCACCGAGTCCACCAGATTTACAAGCTGGCCCCACCAAAAGGACGAAAAGGCCAAAAACAAAGAATATTTTTTTTGAAAACATAGTAGTAGTTTTTAAAAACTGAGATCAATAAGACCACAGATTGTTTGTGTGTTAGATGATATATTTAATATAAGGTTTAATTTGTTTAGAGCTAGCTCTTTTATAAAAGAACGAAATAAGCAAGGATAAAGCAACGTAAGATCAAAAAATTAAGAAATATTTAATAAATTTCCTTCTTCGACAAATCCTGTGGACATTGATAAAGTAAGATAAAAAAGCAACCAAAGAAAACGTTGAATTTCAACTTTGAATGTCTATACACATACATGCGTACGTACGTATGTACGTACGTACGTACGGGATTTGTCGAAGAACCATAAATTTTAGATAAACAAAAAGCGCTCCTACAATATGTAAAAGCGCTTTCATTTTTATTTTGATTAATTATTTATCTCCAATCAGCCATTTCTGCATTTTCAAATAACAGCGTTCTAGCTGTGCCATCCGTGTTCATCATCAAAATATTTTTGGTAGAAATACCATCATTATTGGTATTGGTGAAAATAACTTTTGCCCCATCAGGCGAATATCGAGGATCTAAATCATTTGTCCCATCTACTTTATTGATAGATAAATCTATCGCTACCTGAGAATTGATATCTTTTTGAATAATTCGGGCATTTAATTGTCGACCATCAGCTGATTCAAAACCAGAAATATCTCGCGTGTATAATATTTTTGTTCCATTGATGGAAAAACTACCTCCGCCAGTGCTTCCTACTTCATCCAGCACAATTTGAGATTCAAATACTCCCGTTTCATCCAACAAAAATATCTGAGATTTGTAAGGAGCATCTCCGGTTGTTCGAGCAATAATTTTATTTCCTTGTTCAGTCCAATCACATTCTGTAAAAGTAAGCCCAGAAGGCGTTTCAGCAATGTGTGTTAAACCACTTCCATCCTTGTTGATTTTATAAAGGTTGGCGTTGTTCATATACAAAAGTTGATTACCGTTGGGAGACCAAGCAAAGTCCAATTCAAAATTATTCACTCCAGCAATTGGAATCGTGGTCACTTGATACGGATCTGTTCCGTCTCGATTCATGATGTAGATTTGAGCTTCAATTCCAGTATTGGAAATGTAGGCAATCTGATTTCGACTCGGGCTCATACGTGGTCGCCAATTACTACCAGAATTATTGGTTAAACGAATCGCATTTCCATCCATATCAGAAGAATAGATATCAAATTTCCCATTCATTTCTTGAACAAAAAGAAAACGATTGGCTGGAAAATCAACTGTTTTAAAATTCCAAATTGACCCAAAAACGGGTTCTCCTTTTCCATCCTTAACCGTTACTTGCCAAAAGTAATTGGTGTTAAACTTCAAATTTTCTAATTCAAGAAAATTATCCACAATATCATTCGCAACTATTACACCTATCGTTTGATCTTCTTCAAACAGTTCAACATCATAACGCAACTCTGCTCCTTCATCAGCATCAGTAGCCATCCATTCTAATCTAACATCAGTGAGCACATCAGAGGTGCCTTCCGCAGGTATAGGATCAAAAGGAGAAGAAGGTAAGGTATTAATCAAAGTATCTTTCACCATTCTTATTACAATGCTTGTGGCTTTATCAGCTAAAACATTTACGGGTTCTAGTTTAGTGATGAATCCCTCTTTTTCTACCCGAATAGTATACGTTCCAATCAAAACAGATTCTAATTCAAATCGACCAGATTCATCCGTAATAATAGAGCTTGTCGTTGGAGTACTTGTAACACTTGCTTGTTCAATCGGAACAAAATCATCACTTCTGACGACTTCTCCAGAGATCGTTCCAAATGTTTGAGGCGTAAAGGGATCTTCTTGGCAAGCACCGAGCAAACCCAAACATAACAATATCATTACAAAATATAAATATCTACACATTTCTTATTTATTTAATCCAATTCAAGATGAAATTCAGGCTATTATTTTTAATAAAAAACTCCTTCTTCGATAAATCCTGTACGTAGGCATGTATGGACAATTCATAGAGTGAGATGAAAAAGCGACCAGAGGAAGCGTTGAATTTTCATTTTTGAAGGTCTATACACACCCGATTTGTCGAAGAACCAAAAAATTAAATCACTCCCTTTCGTTCAACAAGATGACTGCTATTTCTTTTTATATTTAAATTGACGTTCTCCTTCAATTTCTCTACCAAAATAAAATTGAACACCCAAGTTTCCACGCCAGAAAAAATCATTATATTTTCCTTGTTCAATTTCATCAAATCCGTCACTGAGTAAATAATTATAATCCAAAGATGCCTTTATACCTACATTATTATTAAGTAAAAATTCAAGCCCACCACCAACACTTACTTTTGGATAAATTTTACTGATAGAAAAACGACTATCTTCATTGGCCGTAATGCCTCCTGCACTTACAAATGCATAGGGTGTCAACATGTCATAAGGAAAAACGCGGTAGGTAGTTTTAAAATCCAAATAGCTTACATCACTCGCATAAAAATTTTTAGTGGCCAAACGACTCAATCCATAATTGAGTGAAAAGTCAAAGCGAGGTTTAGTCGAAAAATGAAAACCAATATCCAATCCTGTTCGAATCACCGGGTCCGGATAGTCGCCTTTATATTGTAAGCTAGAACTAGCAACACTTAAGCCCATTGCTTTTCTACGATTGGCTAATTTTTTTCCAAAAATATCTGTTTGAGGAATTTTCTTTTTCTCTTTTTCATATTCTAAAATTGGTTTCGCAACTATTTCACGTGCCTCTTCCAATTCCCAAAGATTTTCTTTTACTCCTTCTACAATCAGGCTAAAAACTGCTTTTTCAATAGCTTCTGTCAAGGCCAATTCTGAGGGTTCATTGTACGTAAATCCAGTTTCTGCTTCTAATAGTCTACCAAAGCGAACAAAGCGAAATAATCCTGCATCCAAAGCTTGCGAAAGTATTGTTTTAGAGGTATAAACTGTTTTTAAAATCTTACCATTACTGGTAGAGACTGCTCGAAGATAAACGGTGATTCTATCTTGTCGATATTGCCCCGAAGCACCCGCTCCAAAGTATCGAATTCCTGCTCCACCTGTGATAACATTGGCGTCATAAGAGACAATTCCTCCTTCAAAGATCACTCCTGCATATAATAATGGTGGCAACAAATTCTTATTATTATCTCCTTCTTTTGCATATTGAGCACGACTAGAACGAATTATTTTTCGCTCATTCAACAGATTGCTTACATTTTCTCTTTCTATAGGAATAAACCACTTCGAATCTTCCAAAGCTTTAATTAAAATTGTAGTTGCCCCTTGTGTTACTGCGGTAGACCAACTGGTTCCATTCTCCGAAGGCTTATACTGACCGGTTTGATCACGAAATTTATAAACAGCGACAATGACTTTTTCTTTGGGCGGAGGAAGGTTTTTCAATTCAATTGTTGATGGAGTTTCTTCTCCTAGGCGAGCAGAGGTTGGCTGGATAGGCCGATGTAACATCGTCCCACAACTTGATAAAAACACCAATAATAATAGCGCCGTCAAGTTATTTGCGGCGTTAAACATCCATTTCATTTCTTTAATTTATTTATAAAGCTCAGTCAAAAAAGGCCTAAGCATTCATCGTAAAGCAATTAATTTTTTATAGGTGAAAATGTACGTGAAATAGGAATATTATCACGATTGAGCATTTTGATAGATAAATCAATTTATATGAAAATTAACTACCACAAACGTAAATGCCTTGAAATAAGGAGGGGGAGTTCCTAAAACAAAGGCAAAATAAGGATAATCCAGATCAGTTCAAAGTGATCCTTTCAATCCCTTTTTAGAAAAATGGAATAACAATTTGAGTCTGTTCGCCAAGTGAAGCATCCAAAATAGTAATAGCTAGACCATCAAGGGTCGTTGATACATCAATTTGAAAATTTCCTACGGTATAAATTCCATCGGTTAATCCTTCTTCTCCGAATTGACTAACAGCTACTTGCCTTGACAATTGACTCAATAGTTGTCTGTTAATGCTTTCTGTAAAATCATCTAAAGTGGTGCCTTGATTAAAAGAAGAAAACGAATCTTCTTGATCTGCTTTTAATAAATTTTGAGCTGTCGCTGAATTTAGCAACCATTGATAATTAAACGTATCTCCTCCAAAAGCAGGGTTCACTGGTTTATATACAAAATCTTGACTGAACAATACCATTGGTAAAAAGGCCAACAAACCTGCGAATACAAAATTTCTAATGTGTTTCTTTTTCATCATTAAGAGGATTTTAAAATAAAAAAAGCTCAAAGACAATAGTGTATTCATCTTTGGAAGTAGGCTTATAAAATAAGTCTAATAGCTAGTTTCAAAATTTTGTAGGTGATTGTGCGGGGAGCCATTTACAAGATACAAATTTTCTTTTACTTTTACCTATTTTATGATAAGCTAAAAGATTCCACTTCCTTTGGTATCTTCATTTTCGATAGCATTTTGGACATCCACACTTTTTTGAAGTTGATATCTTACTTGTCTGATGGCAAAATTTGCTACCAATTCAATCGTTTCCATTTGAGGAGGAACAAAACGTTGAAATAACTCATCATCATTGATTAATACCGAGATTTGAGCACCTCGTCCTCTTGAAGGTAGTTCTTTGATCAATATGGTATAATTTCTAGCTTGAGGAGGAGCGACCCATTTTTTGTAAAAAATATCATAAAAATCACGAGCAATTTTAGATCGTGTTTCATCTATAATCAAACCATCAATTTCTAAGTTATCAATTGGTGGTTTCTTCGTTGGTTTTTTAGTGGAAACAGTCGCTTGTGGGGCCAATATTTTTGCTATTGTTTCTTTTTTAGGTGTTGGGCTAGACTTTGGGACAGCCTTCTCAATATTTTTTTTCCTTGTGGGGACTTGCGTGGACGTTTCAGTTTTAGGACTTGGATTTGATTTTTGAGATACCAGATCAGACGCATTAACATCTTTGCCATAGATTAAAGAATCGGCCATGACTAAATTAAGCTCATCAAATACCTCTAGCATTATTTTATAATAATCTCTAGATCCTGCATAAAATTCAACTCTAGATAGGACTTTTGTTTCACTTGGAAATGTAGTGAATTCACCGCTTTGATGATTAGTCGCCGTTCCTGACTTTCCTCTCCGTTCCACTTTTAATTTATAAAAAAGTGTAAGGGACTGATTGGTATTATTAAAAAAGAAAGCTTGGACGTTGGCATCCTTATCTTCTGTAAGGTCCAATTCTATCCAAGCTTTCATTGGATCGCTATTTTTTTGCGCAAAGCCAAAAAAAGGAATCATACAAAAAAGCAAACCGATTATACTAAAAGTCTGTTTCATTTTCTCGTTTTTAGAAACGGTAAAATCAACACAGTTTCGATAAGGATTTAAAGTACTGCTTCAAATTGAAATCGTCATTAGGATTTCTTTTTTGAGCTTAACTAAAATGTATATTACTTTATTGGGCTGATTGCTCTATGCGCAATCGCAAACCATCTCCTTGCTGAATGACTTTGATACTTCGATCACTTATGCCATTCAGAATCTGTATGATCTCGTTATCATTTCCGTTCTGTACTAACTCAATATTTAGGTTATTGACATTTGTCAAATTCTGAATAATTCGATTGGCATCACCGTTTTGGACAATAGCAATTGCATTATTCTGACCTTGGAGGGTTAGTTCATAGAAGTTGTCACTTCCTTTTTGAATCAAAGCAAGTTGGTTTTCACCACCAGCTTGACGAACGATAGCAAGATTGAATTCACCAGTCTGAAGTAAACGAGCAACATTTGTACCACGTCCTTCTAAAGACTGAATGACTTCTGCTTCATTGTCATCGCCTAGTTGCTTGACATAAGATTGGTTATTTTGACCATTCAACTCTTCACTCAATAATGCGGAAGGCTCTAATAATAAATCCTCTGCATTCAATTGTTGAGCTTGGCCAATTTGTAAATTACACCAGCAAACTAAGACCAAGATAAATAATCTCAAGAAATTATATTTCATGAAAGTGCTTGGTTATCATTATTAGATTCGGAGGAAACAAATCGTGTTTCCTCCGAAACAATAACTTGGTTATAATCTACTACTAGTTTTCAGATTGAGATACTGTTGCAGTATTTCTTGCACCAGTTTGCTCAATGATACTGTTATTCGCTTGTCCAACTTGAGAATTGATAGCATTGTTATCATTTCCTGCCTGGATGATTCTACTTGCGTTTTCGTTTCCTTCTTGAGAAAGTAACAAGCTATTGTTATCACCAAACTGATCTAATAAAACATCATTTTCTCCACCTGCGAAGTTGTTGTTACCATTTTGGCTAACAGCAGCACTATTCGCAGCACCTTCTTGATTAAGTGCAACGTTGTTAGATAAACCATTTTGAGTGATTACAGAAGAACTGTTGTCACCGATTTGATTCACGTAGATGTTACTATTTTCACCTGCTTGCTCTTGAGTAGAAAGGTTATCATTACCTACTTGCTGAGAAAACATGATGTTTTGTCCAGCTCCACTTTGATTTTGGATAGTTTTGTTTTGATTTCCTTGTTGGATAGCAGAAACTGCACTGCTTGCACTACTTACTTCTTGACGAACGTTGTTGTTGTTTCCTTCTTGAGAAAGAAGAACAGCATTACTTCCTTCAGTAATGATAGAAACTCCTGCGTTAGCATCACCGATTTGAGTCAAACTTACTGCATTAGCACCACCAGAAACAGCTACTTCACTTACGTTTAATGCTCCGTTTTGGCTTACTTCCACTAAGTTATCATCTTGATCTTGAGTTACTAATGATTTGTTAGTGCTTCCTTTTTGAGCAACGTCAGCCGTATTGTCGTCACCGTTTTGTTTCAAATTACTAATGTTAGTTTGGGCGCTTAATGTTCCCATAGTAAATACAAATGCAAAGAATAAAATTGCTTTTTTCATGAGTGTTCTTAATTTTATGTACGTTAAATAGAAAAGGTTATTAATTAAATTTAGAGTGAATAAATTTCATTGATCGATAAAGAGATTTCGTTATGACAAAACGTATCTTTTATCAGTAAAAGGGAGCTTTAAAATCGATTTAAACAAATAAAACTAGATATTTTTGGAACAAGGGGTCTTGTGAATATTTTAATTGCTTTGAGTAGAATTGATTCTTTGGTTTGAGGCTAATATCGGATAGCAAAGCTATTATTTTCTTTTGGGTTTTTATATACCAATAAAACGCATTTTTAAAATTTGCGTGTTTCACGTAGACTTACGTATTTTACACACTTGTCATTTTTGAAACAGGATTTATTTCTTTTGAGACGCCTAAATAGTATTTAACTAATCCTACCGTATTTTTTACTTTTAATTTTTGAATCAAATTTCTCTTATGTGTTTCAACTGTCCGAGGACTGATAAACAAAACATCTGCAATCTCTCTGTTCGAAAATTCTTCTGCTACAAGTTTTAATATTTCAAACTCACGTATCGTAATTACTTTTTTAAATGTTCCGTTTACATTTACTCTTTTAACAGACTTTTCTCTTCGCTCGAGGTTCGTAAATAATTTAGGAGAAACATCTTTTGAAAAATAACTACTCCCTTCCGACAAAATTTTAATGGCCATTTTTAACTCGTCCATTGTCCCATTTTTCAAAACATATCCTCTCACTCCAGCCTTTAGCATTTTTAAAATACAGTGTTCATCATCGTTTAATGTTAAAGCCAATATCTTTGTCTTTGGAAAGTGTTGTAAAATTTTTTGGCTCGCTTCCACACCATCCAAAGTGGGTAAGGCTATATCCATCAATACAACATCTGGCTTTAATTCTTTTACCAGTTTAACCGCCTCTACACCATCCTGCGCTTCTCCTAACACCTCAAACTGCTTTGAATTGTTAAGCAATGCTACAACGCCTGCACGAAACATTTGATGGTCTTCCGCAATGACTATTTTAATTTTATTCATCGTTTTTATCTTAATGTTGTAGGCGCTTACTTCCCACTTATACCATGTTATAGAGTCCCTAATCTTTGTATCAAACAAAGTCATTTATTTACATAAAAGCAATGGCTACTTTTATGCAAACCCGTCCAAGTGTATTTTAACATAACACACTATTTGAGGACTTTTAATTATTGAGTTTAAAAATGTGGCAAGAGCGGGGTTACGATCTTGGCGATACCGATAATTGGCAAACAAGTAATGGGGGCCAGAAAAGATTTTCAGTTTTTAGGTAAGTTTGTGTGAAAGAAATTAAAAACTTAATTCCTTTTGTAATACTTATTTGTTTAGGTAAAAATCAAACAACCAACTGCTCCAGTAGCAATTGGTTATATAAAGATACTTTTTTCTTTCTAAGAAAGAAAATTTACTGAATTCATTTTATACAGAATACCCTAAACCTAGTAGTTTTTTAGTATAAAAAGAGACATTTTTCTTTAAAAGAAAAAAGGATCGAAAATCCTGCATTCATAAGATTTCCAATCCTTTTCTTTTTATTTAGTTGAAGAACAGATCTATTCTACTTCTTCCTTTTCTTGCAAACGAATATGAAGTTCGTCCAATTGTTCTTGAGAAATAGAGGAAGGTGTTTCAATCATCATATCCCGTCCTTGATTATTTTTAGGAAAAGCAATGAAATCTCTAATCGAAGTTTGTCCTTGAATCACTGCGCAAAGTCGATCAAATCCGAAAGCGAGTCCTCCATGTGGAGGGGCACCATATTCAAAAGCACCTAGTAAAAATCCAAACTGCGCTTCCGCCTCTTCTTTGCTAAATCCAAGTAGATCAAAGTTTCTCGATTGCAATTCCCGATCATGAATCCGAATAGATCCTCCACCAATTTCTGATCCGTTGATTACCAAATCATAAGCATCTGCCCGAAGATCTTTCATTGTTTGATGATCTCCATTCAGCATACGTTCCATATCTTCTTCTTTAGGAGAAGTGAATGGGTGATGCATCGCATGGAATCGTTCACTGTCTTCATCCCATTCCAATAATGGAAAATCAACCACCCACAATGGTTTAAAATCACCGGCTTTCATTAAGCCCATCTTACGGCCCATTTCTAAACGTAATTCATTCAACTGCTTTCTGGTTTTATCTGTTTCTCCCGAAAGAACCAACAACATATCACCCGCTTTCGCATTGAATTTTTCCGCCCAAGCGGCTAAATCTTCATCTGAATAAAATTTACCTACTGATGATTTAAAGGTGCCATCTCCGTTTACTTTGACATAAACCAAACCTTTCGCACCGATTTGTGGACGTTGCATCCACTCTGTTAGCTTCTTGATATCTTTATTAGAATAATTTTCTGCTTGCCCTTCTACACAAATCCCTACCACTAACTCTGCATTATCAAAGACAGAGAATCCTTTGTTTTGAGCGACATCATTTAGTTCTACAAACTCCATATCAAAGCGAAGATCTGGTTTGTCAGAACCAAAACGACGAATCGCTTCATCATAAGACATTCGCGGAAATTCTGGAAGCTCTACACCAATTGTCGTTTTAAATAAATGTTTGGTCAAACCTTCAAAAGTATTCAAGATATCTTCCTGAGTGACAAAAGACATTTCGCAATCTATTTGTGTAAATTCAGGCTGACGATCTGCTCTCAAATCTTCATCTCTAAAACATTTGACAATCTGAAAATACTTATCCATCCCCGCCACCATCAAAATCTGCTTAAAGGTTTGTGGTGATTGAGGCAATGCATAAAATTGTCCCGCATTCATTCTACTAGGCACGACAAAATCACGTGCTCCTTCAGGAGTACTCTTGATCAAAACTGGTGTTTCCACTTCTATAAATCCTTCCGCAGCTAAATGTTTTCTTGTTTCAATAGCTAATTGACTTCGAAAAATTAAATTTTGCTGCACTGAATTTCTACGAATATCCAAATATCGATATTTCATTCGTAGATCATCTCCTCCATCTGTCTCATCTTCAATCGTAAAAGGAGGTACTTTCGATGCATTTAAAATCTCTAATGATTTCACTTCGATTTCAATATTTCCTGTTGCGCGATTAGGATTTTTATTGGTCCGCTCTCGTACTAAACCAGTAATTCTAAGCACAAACTCTCGACCTAATTTTCTAGCTTTTTCACACAAATCAACATCATCCTCCATATTAAAAACCAATTGAGTGATTCCATATCGATCTCGTAAATCGATAAAGGTCATTCCTCCAAAATCTCGGCTAGTCTGCAACCATCCGCTCAATGTTACTTCTTCTCCAACATGTTCCATGCGAAGTGCTCCGCAATTGTGTGTACGATACATATTTTAAATTTTTAGACTGTTCTGAACTTGACGTTTTTTTATAATATAACTTAAAACGAAAGCGCAAAAATAAAGTTTCTCTACCAGATTATCCAGTAAACAGGTATTCCAAAAGAATAATTCCAGTTTGAAAGGGAATTTGAGGTAAAAAACCAGCATTTTCTATTAAATAAGGGCTTAATAGTTTTTAAAAAATCCCTTAATAATCGCTATCCGTCAAAATTTTAGTCTATTTCCTGCTTTCCGATACTAGGTATTTTCTTTGTTCGCTGTATCTTGGCCGAATAATGAGTAAAACCATTCAAAAATTCGGTACAGCGCCGGTCTTTTTTACTGCAATTTCTACAATTCTGGGGGCTGTAATGTTTCTACGATTTGGATTTGCCGTAGGGCATGTTGGTTTTCTAGGTACTATTGCCATTATTTTGATTGGTCATGCGGTTACCATTCCAACGGCTATGGCCATCGCTGAAATATCTACCAATCAAAAAGTAGAAGGTGGAGGCGAGTATTTTATTATTTCTAGGTCTTTTGGACTGGTCATTGGCTCTTCGATAGGAATTGCTCTTTATTTTTCACAAGCCATTAGTATTGCCTTCTATATTATCGCTTTCGCGGAAGCTTTTAATACGCTGATTGATTTTATTTTACGTACTTATAGTGATCAGTTGCATCCTATTATGATTTGGCTATTGGCCAAAAAACAAACCGTTAGTATCCCTGCTCTTTTCGTATTAACGGCTATTGTGCTGATCAAAGGAGCAGATTTAGGAGTCAAAGCCTTGTATATCGTTGTTGTGACTTTATTTATTTCATTGATTGCATTTTTTCTTGGCAATACTGAATATAGCCAAACACATAATTTAGATCCATTTGCACATATCGGAAATGTGATACCAGATAGCAATACTTTATCTACAACAACATTATCTTATCCTGACTCTACCACTATTGGCCCTCAAGAAACGACTATTCCTACAACATCAGAAAACTCTAAAAGCTCTAATAATATTCCTTTAGGCTTTTTCGCTGTATTTGCGATTATTTTTCCTGCTTTTACAGGAATGACTGCGGGTGTGGGCTTGTCTGGAGATTTAAAAAATCCTTCTCGATCTATTCCTATTGGAACTTTAGCAGGAACCATTGGTGGAATGCTTATTTATTTTTTGATTGCCTATAAACTATCTGTTTCTGCTAGTCCTGAAAGTCTGGCGGACACGAGTCGTTTGGTCATGGCAGATATTGCTTGGCAAGGTTGGTGGTTGATTCCAATTGGATTAGCAGCTGCAACTATTTCTTCTGCCTTAGGATCTTTGATGGTAGCGCCACGTACTTTGCAAGCTATCGCGAAGGATAGAATTCTACCTTCCAAAGCTTTCAATTTTTGGTTATCAAAAGGTCGAGGTAAAAATGAAGAACCTTATAATGCCACTTTGATTACCATTGGGATTGCAACCATTTTTGTCATCATAGGAGAATTGGACTTTGTGGCTGAAATTATTTCGATGTTTTTTATGGTTACTTATGGAGCACTTTGTCTCATTTCATTTTTGCAACATGTTGCAGCAGATCCATCTTATCGACCGACTTTTAAATCTCGTTGGTACATTTCCTTATTTGGTGCATTTGCTTGTTTTGGTTTGATCTTTTTTATGAATGCCTTTTATGCCTTTTTGGCAATCTTCGGCATCCTATTATTTTACTTCATGGTTTCCTATTACAATCCCGAAAAACAGACCTTGGCTTTAATCTTTCAAGGAGCTATTTTTCAAGTAAGTCGACAGTTACAAGTTTTTTTACAAAAAACAGAAAAAGAAAAAACGACGAGTTGGAGACCATCTGTTATTTGTATTTCTGAAAATTCTTTTGATAGATTTGCCGCCTTTGATTTACTCCGTTGGATTTCACAAAAATATGGTTTCGGAACCTACATCCACAAGATCACAGGCTATCTTTCTAAGACGACTAATAGAGAAGCTAAGAGCTGTAAAGCTCGATTAATCAAAATAGCAGAAGCCAGCAATAGTAATGTTTATATTGATACACTAGTCAGTCCTTCATTCACTTCTGCAATCGCCCAAGTAATTCAGTTACCAGGTATTTCAGGCACAGAAAACAATCTTCTCTTACTGGAATATTTGAAACATCAACCCGAAAATTTAGTCAACATCATTGACAACTATAAACTCATTAGTTCTGTTGATTTTGACTTGATCATCTTGGGTAGTACACAACGAGCTTACGGCTTTAAAAAAGAAATTCATATTTGGATTACGGCAAAGGATTATGAAAATGCCAATCTAATGATTCTACTCGGTTATATCATTATTGGTCATAGTGATTGGCAAGCCAGCCAAATCAAGATCTTTGCTATTTATCCTGAAGCAACAATCAAAGAAGAAAGAAAACAACTTTTTGAATTGATTCAAGACGGACAGCTTCCTATTTCGCCGAACAACATTAAATTTATTCCCCGTAAGGAAGGACTAGATACCCGTTCGGTTATCAACGAAAAATCAAAAGACGCAGATCTTGTCTTACTTGGTTTTAGAGGAGAAACAATCAAACATGAAGGTATTGCTGTTTTTGAAGGTTATGAAGGAATTGGGAATACCATTTTTGTTAATGCTGCTAGGAAAAAAATCATAAAATAAGCCTTCCAAAATTTCAGATTTAAAAGGTAAGATAGGAATCCATTTGGCATAGTCCGCTTTTAATTTATCCTACCATTTGTTTTCTAAGCTATTTAGGCTATAAAGAAAGCAAAATTCACTAAATTTCTGGTTCTTGTTTACAGAAATATGACATTAAATCAATACTTGATTTTTATTTTTGTAGTTAAGATATAAACATTGTTATTTTCATGTCGAAAGGTTATCACATATTGACCGTTACTCACCGGAATACTCAACTCAATGCATTGGGGCAATTTGCTGTACAGTGTAAGGAAGGTGGCCTTTCTAATCGATTATCAGAAATAAAAGAAGAGTTTAATATTTCAGAACTGATGTATTTGGCTACATGTAATCGAATCATGTATTTCATTTATACTTCCGAAACAATCGATTTTGATTACACGCGTAATTTTTTCAAAGCTATTAATCCAGGATTAACGGACGAAAGCTTATTAGCAGATAAGGTAGCTCATTTTCATGAAAATGAAGCCATCAATCATCTTTTCGAGGTAGCAGCTTCTATCGATTCTTTGGTCGTTGGTGAAAGACAGATCTTAAGACAATTGCGTGAAGCGTATACCCAAAACTTGAATTGGAAATTAACAGGAGATCACATTCGCCTAGCGATGAAATTTACCATCGAAGCAGCCAAGGAAGTTTATGCGCAGACACGCATTGGTGAAAAACCCATTTCGATTGTTTCTCTAGCGATCCAAAAACTCATTAAGACTAATTTGCCTAAAGATGCTCGAATCTTATTGATCGGTGCAGGACAGACAAACACTTTAGCTACGAAATTTTTAGTTAAGCACGAATACAGCAATGTTGTTGTTTTCAATCGAAGCATTGACAAAGCGCAAAGATTGGCTTCTATGCTAAAAGGAGCAGCTTATCCAATTTCAGAATTAGCTCATTATAAGGAAGGTTTTGATTGCATGATTATCTGTACAGCTTCGACAGAACCTTTAATCAATTCCCAATCATATCCAAAGTTAGTTTCGGATGATAACCGTGAAAAAATATTGATTGACTTGGCCATTCCTAACAATATTCATAAAGATGTTGTGGAAAACTTCAATGTACAATACATCGAAATAGATGATTTACGGAATCTGGCCAAAGAAAATTTAAGCTTTAGAGAAAAAGAAGTCATTAAAGGACGAGAATTACTCATTCAACAAATTGAAAATTTTTCACAGCAATTCAAACAACGACAGATAGAAAAAGCAATGCGAGTGGTTCCTCAAGAAATTAAGGCCATCAAAGCGCATGCGATGAATAAAGTATTCAAAAAAGATTTGGAAAACCTTGATGAAGCTTCCTATGAATTAATCGTTCGCATGATGAATTACATGGAAAAACAGTGCATTGGTATTCCAATGAAAGCGGCAAAAAACACCGTGCTTTAATTTTTGTTATAGATTAACAATCGATTAACAAAAATAGGCTTGCAAGATAATTATCTTGCAAGCCTATTTTATAAGTCCTGATTCCAGAAACAATTCACTAATGGAAATGACGTTAAGTAATCACTGCCGCATAAGTCTTTTTTGTATATTTGCCACCTTATTAAGCGGCTAACCTATTAACTGCTGCATCAAAATTTTATGAATTTACCATTTAAAATAGCGCGACGATACTTGTTTGCTAAGAAGTCAACAAATGCGATTAATATTATCTCAGGGATTTCAGTCTTTGGTCTCTCTGTTGGAACGGCGGCTTTAATCTTGGTTTTATCTGTATTTAATGGATTTGAAGATTTGATCACAGGGATGTTCAGTAACTTTAATCCGGATGTAAAAGTAACGCCACTAAAAGGGAAAACCTTCGAACTAGAGGACGATAAACTTACCCAAATTAAAAGCTTAGAAGGAGTTGACTTTGTGTCAAAAACACTCGAAGAAACGGCTATTTTCCAATATAAAGGAAGTGAAGATTTTGGTACTATAAAAGGAGTAGATGAGTTTTATCATCAAGTGACCAGTATTGATTCGACCATCCGCGAAGGAGTTTATAAACTAAAAGATGAGCATCGAACTTTAGGTGTTTTAGGTGTTGGTTTACGGAACAAGCTGTCAGTCAATGTTGGAGATTTTTTATCGACACTAAGCATTTATATGCCAAAACGAAAGCAAGTTGGGCCAACTGGAACGCCATTTAAAAAGAAGGAAATTTATCCTGTTGGCACCTTTGTAATTCAACAAGACTTTGACAATGAATATTTATTAACCTCTCTTGAATTTGTTCAAAAACTTTTGAGCGTCAAAAATGAAATAAGTAGTTTAGAAATAAAATTATCAGACCATACAGATCAGGACTTAACAGTTGGAGCTATTCAAAAAATATTAGGTGACCAATTTGCGGTAAAAGATCGGTATCAACAAGATGAAGCTTTTCTAAAATTAATGAATATAGAAAAATGGATGAGTTATGCCATTTTAAGTTTAACCCTCATCCTAGTAGCCTTCAATATGATTGGTGCTTTGTGGATGATTGTATTAGACAAAAAAAATGATATCGCTATTCTCAAATCAATGGGAGCCACAAAAGAATTGGTTCGCAATATATTTTTAAGCGAAGGCTTGTTACTTTGTTTACTTGGATTAGTGAGTGGTTTTTTGATCGCTATTTTATTATATGGTAGCCAAAAAACTTTTGGTATTGTTCCTATTCCAGATGGTTTTGTGGTGGATGCTTATCCAATCAGTATGCGACTTCCAGACTTTATCATTGTAGCATTGACAGTGATTGCGATAGGCATTGTTGCTTCTATTCCTCCTGCTTTACGAGCCGCGAGAGTACAAGCCTTGATTAGAGAGGATTAGTGTTTTTTCATTTTATAAAAAATTGTAAATAAAAGAAAATTCTGATAAAAACATAGAAAATGGAAGAATGGGAATTTGATTTTGAATGGCTAAAAGTTCGACATTTTGTCAAAGACTCAATGGATAGAGATACTTTACCAGATCTCAACGGGATTTTATTTCTAGTTGGAATTCAAGAACTCGGTCGCTGGCAAGGTCAATTTACAAAAGAGGAAAAACAAGATTTAATGCACATTGCAGTCTGTCGCTTGTTGAGCTATGATGGATATTATGAATTTGCAGGTAGAGATGCAGATGGATGGCCACATTGGAAACCCTCCAAACTACTTTCCGTAAAGGGAGTACAAGAACAGGAAAAATTACTCAAAATAAAAGCGATTCAATATTTCAAAGAAATGGAAGCAGAAAATTCAACGCTATAAATAGTTAATTCTTTTTAAGAAAAAACTTTTGAGCTATCACCTATTTCGAATTCTTAAACAACTTCGTTATAAAAAACTAAAAACTTTATCCATGAAACAATTTTTATTACTTTTCACTTTTGCTAGTGTTTTATTCTTTAGCGGATGTGGTAATTCTGACGGTTACACTTATGCTATGATTGAAACAGAGTTTGGTAACATGAAAGTAAAACTCTACAATGACACTCCTCTACATCGAGATAACTTCATCAAGTTAGCAAAAGAAGATTTTTATAAAGACCTTTTATTTCATCGAGTTATTAGTGGTTTTATGGTTCAGGGTGGTGATCCTGATTCAAGAACTGCAAGTCCAGATCAATCTCTAGGTGGTGGCGGTCCTGGCTATCAAATTCCCGCGGAGATTGGTCATCCTCACATCAAAGGAGCTATTGCTGCGGCTCGTACACAAAATCCTGAAAAGAAGTCTTCCGGTTGCCAATTCTATATCGTACATGGAAAACCAAGTAGTGATAGAGAAATCGAAAGTATGGAACGACAGAAAAAAATAAAATACAATGACGCCCAAAAAGAATTATACAAAACACTAGGTGGCGCTATCTTTTTAGATAATGAATATACCGTTTTTGGAGAAGTCGTTGAAGGATTAGACATCATTGATAAGCTTGCTGCGGTACCCACTAAACCGGGTGATCGCCCTGTGAAAGATGTCAAAATGAACGTCAAAATTTTAAACTAAAAAGTATAAACGTATTCAAGTGTTCCAATATATTGATCACAGGATATTGTAACACTTGAATACATGAACACATCAACACTAAATTAATACCATGAATTTTAGTAAATCGATTTACTTAAGCATCTTAATTAGTCTTTTATTGTCCGCTTGCGCCAAACCGATTGCAGATTTTACCTATAAAGGGAATACGGATCATGCACCGATTAAGATTGAATTTGAAAATAAATCTTCCGAAGCAGAAGACTATGATTGGAACTTTGGCGATGGCAGTACATCTAGTGATCCTTCTCCGAGTCATGAGTATAAAGAGTCAGGTAATTATACGGTTACGCTTATCGCAAAAAAAGGAAAAAAAACTAAATCTATAGCAAAACAAATACAAATAGAAGCTCCCGAAAATTGCCTCGTAGAAATCGAAACTGAATATGGTAACATGATCGCCGTTCTTCATGATGCGACACCGGGACATCGCGATAATTTTATCAAACTAGTTGAAGAAGAATTTTATGATGGAATTATTTTCCATAGAGTCATTAATGGTTTTATGATTCAAGGTGGTGACCCAAACTCTAAAGATGCTAAACCTAATGCGCAACTTGGTTCTGGAGGTCCCGGATATCAAATTCCAGCAGAATTTGTCGATTCTTTAGTTCATATAAAAGGAGCTTTAGCAGCTGCTCGGACTAATAATCCACAAAAAAAATCTTCTGGTTCTCAATTTTATATTGTACAAGGAAAGCCATTGAGCAATGGAGAATTAAATATGATGGAAGCACGCCAAGATGCTCGCTACACCAAAGAACAACGAAAAATTTACCGGACGCAAGGAGGTACGCCTCAGTTAGATCGAGAGTATACGGTCTTCGGTCAAATCATCAAAGGTTTAGATGTGATTGATAAAATTGCTGCAGTCCGAACTGGTAATAGAGACCGTCCTGTAAAAGATGTAAAAATGAAAATTCGGGCGATTAGATAAACAACAATGCTTGTCATCTTCTTCCCTTAGATTCAAACCTTTAGCTTCTTAAAAAATTAGTATATTTTTAATACTTTTGTAACTGAATTACAATCATCTCGTTAGGAACCTTAAGAGTAATGGAATATTTCCATGCTTGAAACACCTCATAAAATAAATTTTATTATGGCAAAAGAGCTTATGTTGGGAATTGATGTTGGAGCATCTGGAATCAAAGGGGCTTTGGTAAATATAACAAAAGGTAAATTCGATGGCGAACGATTTAGAGTAGCTACTCCCAAACCGGCGACTCCAGAAGAAGTCGGAAAGTCTTTTGCTGAAGTCGTTAATCATTTCAATTGGAAAGGACCTGTTGGATGTGGTTTTCCTGCTATTATTAAAAATGGTGTGGCACTGAGTGCTGCAAATATTGATAAAAGTTGGATTGGGGTCAATGTAGAAAATTTATTAAGCGAGCGTTGTGGTTGTCCTGTTTTTATCAATAATGACGCGGATGTTGCTGGTATCGCAGAAATGGAATATGGCAGAGGAAAAGGAGAGAAGGGAACCGTCCTATTAATTACGATTGGCTCAGGTCTAGGTTCTGCTCTTTTTCATAATGGAGAATTGATTCCTAATACCGAATTTGGCCATTTTTTCCTTAAAGGCCATGATCAGGTAGCAGAACGTTACGCTGCAGATTCTATTAGAAAAAAAGAAGATCTCGATTGGGATGTTTGGGGAAGTCGATTCAATGAATACCTAAGCTTATTGGAAAGATTATTTTCACCAGATTTATTCTTACTCGGTGGTGGAAGTAGCAAAAAATTTGATAATTTCTCTGATCAAATTACAATTAACACTCCTGTCAAACCTGCCAAGCTTTTAAACCATGCAGGAATCATCGGTGCAAGTGTTTTAGCCTACAAAAAAAAGCCTCTGAATATTACTTCAGAAACTTTTTGATATGTAACAATATAGGATTATCTCTTTGATATATTGATGGCAATAGCTTGACTATCGAGCGTGCTCGGTTTCAAAATACTTGCCAACAAAAATGTTTAATTAATTTATTTTTCCGATGATCGATTGATATCGTTCAATATATACTTTCTCATTTGTTCCGCAAGAACTAACCTGCGAATTTATTCTTTCCATTCTATCTGGCGAACTTGGTCGTTTTTGTAACCACGAAATATTTCTTTCCTCTCGCTCTGCTCGATCCAAGAAAGTATTGATTGATCCTGCATCAAATAAAAATGGACACATAATATTTACTGCAAATGAATCTGCTTGTGCACCATATTTTTCAGAAAAAGAAGCATCCCGCAACCATAAAGCCATATTTTCGATTTCTGCAACCGTATTATATAACAATACATCTCCTAACTCTTCACTACTAAACGCATTCGTTAACTCATCTATTAAAATTCCTTTATCGGTATATAACATTTCATGTGCTAAAACCCCTAATAATTCATTTTCAGACTCTAAATATTTTAATAATCCAGAGTAGATAAAAAAGTGTCCACCTGGTGCTGCAAATAAATTTAAATCCTCATCATTATCAATTACCGTAATACTCCAATCAAAATTATTTCTATTGACAACTGGAGCGGTGACCGCTAAAGTCTTGATCAAACTGTTGAGGTAAGCTTCGACCTTTTCTTCTGCTTGATTATCTTCTAAATCGAGCACTGGAAAATTATGCGTATCCCCTAAAATGGTTTCTTTTAGGCGTAAGCCAATAATCCGTTGATCTTCTGCAGTAAACTCATCAGGATTAATATGAATGATCGCATCATCATTTTTTCTACAAGAAGAAAAGATACAAAGTGCTAAAATTAATCCGAATCCGAATATAGATTTGGGTATAAACCGAACCATAGAATATATTTTTTTGTAAAATCTAGTTTGTGGGGGAGCTCAAAAAATTCGGGGAGGAAAGAAATGCTTTCAATAATAAGAGCATTTAAAACAAGACAAAAAATATGCCATGACGTTTTTTTATAACCTGTTTAGTAAGTCATAAACATTAAGTCACAAATACGAAGTCCTCTCAAACGCGTATTATGCGAATTGAGAGGACTTCATACTGACTACTTATCACTTTTTATTATCAAGCAGCTTTTCGATAAACGGCAATAATAGCCAAGACTTCACTATCGACTTCTAAATCAGGTTGAAGATCAAATAAGGCATCATGCATATCAAAATTTTCTGTCAAAGCTTGACCCAATAAGTAAAGGCCTTCTTTTCTTCTTCCTAATTGAAATAAACAGGCAACACGGCAATAAAGCAACTCTGTCCCTTCAGACATCATTTCGGCTTCATCTAATGTTTCTAATGCTTCAATCGCCATATCCGTATCCATTAAAAAACTTGCAAACTGAATCCAATATTTACTGATTTCAGGTGCGGTATCAGCTGCTTTCTGAAAAAAGTTATAGGCTTTCGTTTCGTTACCAACTTGGTAATAAGCTTCCGCTAAACTAGCATAATACTCTTCTTTTCGATCATTAATTAAAATGGCTTTTTCATAAGAGTCAATAGCATTGTCCCATTGTTTCAAACGAGTATAACATTCTCCTAAACGGAAATGAATATCATTGTTTTGTGGATCTAACTTAATCGCTTTATTATAAAATGATTTGGCTAATCTTAAATCATGTTGAGCTTCATAACAAAAGCCAATTTTCATTAAAAGATCTGCATCTGGCTTAATATCCTGCTCTATCGCTTCACTATAGCATTCTAGTGCTTTCTCAAAATATCCTTTATGAATACAAGCCTCAGCACATTCTCGATAAGCATGTTCAAACTTTTTATTTATGATAAAAGCATATTCAAACGCTTCGATTGCCTCCTCATATTCTTCACTCCCCGCATAAGCCTGTCCTAAATTGAACCAAGCAAGATGGCTATAAGGTTCTTCATCAATAATCTGAAGATGTAAAGCGATACTTTCTGGATACATTCCTGAAAACTCTACTGCCCACCAAATCCGCTCGAGCACTTTACTATTCTTAGGGTCAATTAGTAAGGCTTGGCGCAATGATTCAAACATGAGATCATACTTGGCAAGACTTTCATAGACATATGCCTCATAAAGGTATACTTGGCTGAGTTCCTTCCCCAGAGTGTACCCTTTAAGCTCTGTTAGGATATCAAAAGCATCTTGCTGGTATTTTAGGTTAATAAAGGCTTCCACTTTTAATAATTTTATTTCAAAAGCCTTTGGAGAATAGATTTCTGCCGTTTCTAAGCATTCTAATGCGATATGATCACAGTCTTTATCAAAAAGCAATTGCGCTTTTCTAATATAAAAATTAGCAGAATAGCTATGTTGAGCCAATGCATGCTCCACAACACCTAATGCTTTTTCAGGAAGGTTTTCATTTTCGTAATAGTCAATTAGCTTGAAAAATACCGGTTCCTCAATGAAACCTACCGTTCCCTGCTGTGACATGGCCTCATACTCGGAAACTAAGCCTGCTATAGTGTGTTCATTCTTAAAATCACGTCCTTTCATGGTTGTATTTTAATTGTGTTCGAGGTAAATATACAGAAAAAAGGTACAAACATTCCGCATTATTAACAGGCTTTTTTTAAAAAAATTGCATTCTTTTTAATGTATTAAAATCATTTATAAAGTGTATAACATGCTAATTATTAATAATTTAAAGATTATATTTATTTAAAATTGTTTTTATTTGATGATTTAAAATGCTCTAAGTCACCGCACAATATATGTAGCGAAAATTAAAGCTTAAAATTTATATATATGGGAAACAAGAAGTTAATACCTAAGAATGGATAAAATTTTATTTTTAGCGTTTTTGTGACATCAATTCTGTTCTTTTTCTAGTTCTCAGACGTGCTATAGGTATAACGAAAACACCCCTACCAACCGCTGCCTTCTAAATAACTACCGCTTTCTCGAAAAAAGGTAACAAATAATTTGTGTTCAAAAAATCAAATTCGCTGTTGTGTGACAGGTATTATTAAAAAAGGTTATGCGAAAAAAGAAAAAATATTAAAAAGAGAAGGAAATCAATTCAAGAATGAAGGAAGTAGGAAGTAGGAAGTAGGAAGTAGGAAGGTAAATAGAATAATGGTTCAATACAATGAAGATCCGCATTATACTACATAAAATTGTTAGTGATGCAACATTTTAAGAAATATGGCACTCTTTAATTATGAATCAATAACAGCTAAATTAAATCCATATGGAAAGATTCATGCACCCTATACTTGCGTAGGCCAAGTGTAGCAAGCAATAAAGTGACTTTCATTATTTCAAATCCTATTTTATTATCGTTAAAATGCTACAATTAAAAAGCATAATTCATTTGTAATGAAATAGTCCTCGGTAAGATCGGAACCACAATAAAAGTCGCATCTGGGTTATTGCGTACATATTCCTTGGTTACGACATTGGCACTTGCACCAAATTCATCTGGTCCAAAGAAATTCATTAAGCCTGCTGAATTCAATAGGTTACTGACATACAAGGAGGCAGAAATATTTTCATTCAATTTTGTTTGAAATCCAGCGCTAAAAGTACTAAAGCCAGGTAATTCAAATGCATTGGCAATGTTAGCTTGTCGTTTACCCAAATAACGCCAACTTAGAAAAAGACGATTAGAACCAAAAATATAGGAGGGAGTCACTTCTACAGAAAGATTCGGATTGTGAGGCAAATCATTTCCAGAATAATCTAATATAGAGTCATCGGAAGGATCTACACTTCTATTGGCATCATAAACCGTAAAAGTCGTTGCTTCCGCTTTTTGTACGGTGGCCAAAACATGAATTTGAAAATTTTCAACTGGTGTTAAAGTGCTTTCTAATTCCAATCCAACGGTGGTCGTACTATTGATTTGTTCTGGTGTAAAGAAAATACCATTCCCTCCGCCTTGATCAAAAACAAATTCTGAAAAACTGATGTTCTTCAATCGACTCCAATAAGCGGTAGCAAAAAGGTTGATTGCTTTTGTTTTTACTTTTAACCCGAATTCGCCTTGAAGTACTCCTTGAACTTTCCCTGCATTGGGAATCGGAAGATTTTCAAAATTATCAAAATAATAATTCAGTTCTGGCGCTTTATTTCCTTTCGTAAAACGAGCAAAGACCGCAGTCTGATCATCCAATTTATAATTTATTCCCGCAGAAAAAGATAAGTAATCGTATTTAAAATCGAACTCATCAACGGTACCAAAAGGAGCAATAGTAGCATTATCATAAGCGGTTAAAGTATCTCCATCGATACCTCCCAATTTTCCTAAGGGTTGAAAACGATCTTTATTTCCAAGATGTGCAATGAATTCATAACGTAAGCCAACATCTATATTCAATTGATCAGAGATTTTCCAATGATCGTTTAAAAAAAGTGCGACCTGATTCACATCCGCTCGGGCTCCTCGATAAAATAAACCACCATAATTCGTAATACCCGCAGCATCTGATAATTGTACGACTGACGAACCGGGGTTTTCTAGACTTACTTGAAGCATTCTTGGATTCGGCTCATAAGTAGCAAAAGCAAAACTAGCTGATGTAAACGTTTCGACAGCAGATCGTCCAGCAAATAATCCTAAATTTAAATCATTTGATCCTAGTTTTAGACCAAGACTTAGTTGATACAAAAACTCGCGAGATTGATCTTCTTTCAACCACGGAGCGGTTCCTAATAGCGCATCATTTGGTAGGCTTCCATCAATATATTCAAAGGTAGGCGGTAAACCCGCAAAAGCATTTAAAGCTCCCAAGTTGTTGACTCTTGCCAAGACTTCCTCCGTTTTAGCATCTCGAAAAACAAGCATTCCCCAAGGTGATTCTGCTCCTGTTAAAAAGTAAGGCAAAAAGGATTCTAAACCCAATCTTGCATTCGATATCGTACTTTGCCAATTGGCATTTTTAGAGGTAAACTTAAGGTTGTTTTTCAAAGACCAAGCATCTCCAAATTCATGAGACAAACTCAAACCCAAAACAAAATCTTTGGCTCTAACTCCATTGTTGGTATCAAATGTTCTGGTTCCTGATATATCTTCTTCAATTTTTTGCGGATCAGTTACATTGGTACTTACTTTCGGCAACATCAATGCCGTTGTATTAAAATTCTGATCAAAGGCCGCATTCGGGTTTTCCCAATTATTAGCTGGCAAACCGAGATAACGATTGACTTTATCGTTTAAATATTTTCCATAAAATTTGAGGAAACCTTTTTTGTAACGCTTAGCTATATTGAATTTTAATTGTCCTCCATTCCCCCAATTGATATCCGTATTTCTGGGTCCTTGATCATAGCGATAAAAACCTCCTACATTATAAGTCCAACCTTTATCATTCAAAGGACCTCCTAGATTTACATCTAAACGATACAAACCGTTTCCATCCCCTTGGTATGCTCCTGTTGCTTGAACTTCTCCACTAAAAATAGGGCCTCCCGTTTTAGAAATAAAATTATAAATTCCTCCCGGTGAGTTAGCATTTGTAATAGAGGCACTTCCTCCTCTGATGGCTTCTAAACGTTTAGTCGTCAGATCTACTCGATGAAATAAATCAGGGCTATAAAAAGTATGCTGTGTCAAATTAACAGGTAGTCCTTCCTCCTGCAATGAAACATAAAACCACCCTAAATCATCTTCCGCAGACGACGAAATACCTCTCGAAAAAACTCTAGTAAACATTTCTCCTGCCGAGGCGTCTACAAAAGTACCAGGAATAGCTTTCAATAAATCAGCTGTCCCTCTCGCATTTCGTCGTTGAATATCATCGACATTTAAGGTCGTAATTGCTACAGAAGATTCTAATTTTTTTCGTGGATCATAAGTCCCCGTTACAATGATACTTTCCAAATCTAATGGATCAGTTGTGAGTTGGATTTCTATGTATTGATTGTCGGTTGTCACCGAAATAGAATCATTCCAACTTGTATAGCCTAATAAAGAAGTAGTGATTTTATAAGTTGCCGGTGAAATATTTTTGAAAGTGAATTCTCCTTTTGTTCCGCTTAGCGCAAAACGATTTATCACAGGAATCTCAATGAGTACTCCTTCTAGTCCCTTTCCTTCAGCATCTGAAATAGTTCCCGTTATTTTACTTTGCGCAAAAGAAAGTACTCCAAAAGAGACTACGAATAATAATGTTGTCAGCCATTGAAATATTTGTCGAAAGCTTTTATATGTTCTTGATTTATTCATTCCTTTATTATCGTTGAATTACATTCAAAAGATGACAAAGATACGAAAAGTCATTTAGTCATTATTACAAAAAGTCTCAAAAGCAAAAAGTCAGAAACCGTATCCCGATTTCTGACTTTTCTATGATCATTGATCCAATCAACAAACACATTCAAAGGTTATTTATATACTATTTGTCTTGCTTAGCAAATACCTTTTTCAAGAGATCATTGGTTCGTAAAGATTTATCTCCACGGATTCCTTCTTCTTTTTTCTCCACCAAACCAAACATACCAGATAATGCTTGTCGAGTTACATAATCATCTAAATCCGGATTAGCTTTTTTCGTAAATGGGATTTTATTATGTGCCTTCACCGCGCCACTCCAATACTCTGTCGCTTTGACTTTATCTAATGAATTAACAATGATTGGTTTAAAAGCATTGTACAATTGGTCAAATGTTGATTTCTCTAAATAACGTGTTGCTGAGTCTTTTTCACCCATCAAAATATTCATGGCATCTTTAAAGGTCATTTTTTTAATCGCACTGATAAAAATGGGTTTGGCTTCTACAGCTGCATCTTCTGCGGCCCGATTGATTTTTTCAACAATCTTGTCTTCCGCATTTTTAAACCCAGGAATCGCACCTAATTTTTTAGTTACCTTTTGAGCATCTTCGGGTAATAATATTTTATATGCACTTTTATAGTATCCATCTTCTACAGAAAGAAAATCCACGGCTTCACCAACGCCTATATCCAAAGCTTGCTTTAAGCCATTTCCAGCATCTTCTTGTGAAAGGCCTTTGTCATTCAAAACCTCTTTAGCTTTTCCCAACATTCCTTTTAAGCCTTGTGCATTTACCACACTAAAAGTGATCGTACAAGTTAATAGAAGTAAAACTAATTTTTTCATTGTCATATTTTTTTGTTTTAGAACATTGTTAAAACGTTTTTCCAAACGAATTCAGTATGCTTTCTTTAATTATCTTTCTGTTAAAGTATATGGTCAGCGGACAATTCGTATCCAATAGTATTCACAGAAATATTATGCCATAAAACAAATTGACACGCAAAACCAGCTAAAGAACGGCTTTAATATTAACTTCTATTGAGCAGGTCGACTATCTTTTGTTTCTTCGATTTTCATCGAAACAGATTTTATACCTGGAAGTGGATCGACTCGCATATATTGTTCTATCGTAAAAGTGTGTGTGCCAAGCGCATTAAAAAAAGCTCCTTCTTGGATGGTCACTCTTAGGGTACACCAATCCTCTTCACAATCTCCATACCATTGTCCTCCTTTATCTGCAAAATCAATCGAGATCCGTTCTCTCGTTCTTTCCCCGGAGGGGAACAAAGTATAAATCTGAATATAAATATTTTGATGGGCATAATCTACAGCATGTTCTATATCCAGATGTAAATTATAAATCCGCAAAGTATCTGTAATCTCTACTTTAAAGTCGATCGTATCTTGATAAGTCCATTCTTGATTTTCAACTGCATTCGTCTCTTCAAAAATATAGTTGGGTCCACAACTTGTGAAAAGCGCAGCAAGAAATAAACAACAAAAAGGCAAGTAATATTTCATCATATTATTAAACTAAAAAAAGCGGGAACAAATATTCCCGCTTTTCCATAAACGATATCTTTTAAAAAAAATTACGTTTTCAGAGAAATCGTGATTTTTATTTTTTAAGAAAAGTAATCTTTCATCCTTTCAAAAAAGCCTTTTTCGGACTTACCTGGTTGAGGTTTAAAATTAGGCATGTCTCGCATTTTTTCTAGTAACTTCGTCTCATTATCGTTTAGCTTTTTCGGTGTCCAAATATTGGTATTGATCATTTGATCTCCAACACCATAACTTTGTACAGAAGGTAAACCTTTTCCTTTTAATCGGAACATTTTTCCAGACTGTGTACCTGGTGGAACTTTTATTTTGACTCGACCATCAATAGTCGGTACTTCTACAGAGGTTCCTAAAGAAGCATCCGCAAAATTGAGATACATTTCATAAATCAAATTCATCCCATCTCTTTGCAAATGATCATGTGGTACTTCTTCAATATTGATCAGTAAATCCCCACTTGGTCCTCCATTCATTCCTGAATTTCCATTTCCACGCATGGATAATTGCATACCTTCTGCCACACCTCCTGGGATTTCTATCTCAATTAATTCTTCTCCCATTGTTCTTCCATCTCCTTTACAGGTTCCACATTTCGCCGTAATCATTTGTCCTGATCCATGACAAGTTGGGCAAGCTGCTGTCGTTTGCATTTGTCCCAAAAAAGTACTTTTGACCTGACGTACATAACCACTACCTCGACAAGTTGAACAAGAACTTACCGCCTTGCTATCTTTTGCACCACTACCTGAGCAGGTATTACAAGAGACTTGCTTTTTGACTTTTATTTTTTTGGTTACTCCACTTGCGACTTCTTCCAAAGTCAACTTAACTTTGATTCGAAGATTGCTTCCTTTTTGCCCTTGTGAGCGACGAGCACCACCGCCACCACGACCTCCAAAGAAGGACTCGAAAGGACTACCACCATCTCCAAAAATATCTCCGAACTGTGCAAAAATATCTTCTACAGTCATCCCTCCTCTAAAGCCGCCACCGCCAGCACCTTGATTCACACCAGCATGTCCAAACCGATCATAGCGTGCTCGTTTATCCGCATCGCTCAAAATTTCATATGCTTCAGCTGCTTCTTTAAATTTTTCCTCAGCTGCTTTATCATCTGGATTACGATCGGGATGGAATTTCATCGCGATCTTTCGATAAGATTTTTTTATCTCTTTGTCATCCGCACCTTTCGATACACCAAGGATTTCGTAATAATCTCTTTTTGCCATAATTATAAGGATTGCTCAAAATTAAATCGCTTTCAATTGTAGCGACTTCTTTATGGAGCGTTAAAAATGTTTATGTTATTGGGACAACATTATTTACCTACGACGACTTTCGCGTAGCGAATAATTTTTTCCTCTAGAAAATATCCTTTTTCAATTGTATCGATCACTTTTCCTTTCATTTCCTCAGTAGGAGCTGGAATTTCCGTAATCGCTTCATGTAATTCAGGATCAAAAACTTCTCCTGTACTCTCCATTGGTTTTAGTCCTTTTTGTTGTAAAAGGCTGTAAAGTTTATTGTAAACCAAAACAACTCCTTCGCTAAAAGGCTCCGTACTAGATTCGTCTTCTGCATTTTTCTTGGCTCTGTCAAAATCATCCAAAACTGGCAGAAGGGCTGTCAATGTGTCCTTTGCAGCAGTTCCCAACAATTCGACCTTTTCTTTCATCATTCGACGACGAAAGTTGTCAAATTCAGCATGCAATCGAAGATATTTGTCCTTTAACTCTCCCAATTCTGCTTTATTCTCTTCTAATTCTTCCTTGATCTTATCCGCTTTACTCATCTTTTTTGACTTAGAAGAGCTCTTTTTAGCTTTGTTTTTGGTATCCTCGGCACTATTTTCTTCTACAGCACCATTTTTTGGGTCTAACTCCTCCACCTCTTTTTCTGGAGAATTTTCCTTCTTGCTCATTATATCTTTTATTTTTTTAAACATTAAAGTTTCTAATAATTAAGGTGTTATGATCAACATTCCTTTTTTAACATCAATTTTGCTGCCAGTGCAAAAGTAAGGTCATTTTGGCAGTTTTTAGCTGAATAACAAGAAAAAGCACTGAAATAAAATAAGGATTGAAGGTCTCTGACGATAATACGCATGATGAGGGCTTCAATCCTTGATTATTACTTTTCCTGCTTAGGGATTATTGTGCGGCCGATTGGTCTAATAATCCGGCCATTTCCGGAAAGGATAAATTGACTCCAATGATTTCCCCTTTAGGATTTAAAAGAAATTTAGTGGGTACTTCTTTTACGCCATAACTGTCAGCAATGGGAGAATCAAAAAATCGCAAACTTTCCGCCTTATCCAAAACGTGATAAGGCCATTTAAGTCCATCTCGTTCTATCGCTTTCTTCCAGTTTTTTTCTCTTGTTTCTACTCCAACACTGACGACTTCAAAACCAGTCGCATCTTTAAATTTTGTAGTATGATACTTATCGTAAAATTTAACCAAAGTAGGATTTTCATGTCGACAGGGTCCGCACCAGCTTCCCCAAAAATCAACTAGTACAAATTTCCCTTGGAGATCTTCTAATTTAAAATCCTGACCATTTTTAAGTGCACTGGAAAAAACGGGAGCCATTTCACCACTCTTATAACTAGGCTGCATATATAGGTTTTTCCCAACAAAGAAAAGTACAAACACGAGCGCCATAAGCCCCAATGATTTAAAAGAATTTCCTGATTTCGACATAATTCTATTATTTAAATATTCGACAAAACATCCAGCACTTTATCTTTTTCATTTGCATGAAAATGCGCTAATAGATTTGTCCTTAAAAAGTTCTACTTTGTATAAAATACATTTCAAGTAAAAAAGGTTGTAAATTCGATTTTCAATCTATAAAATACCAATCCAAATTATGCTTCATATAGATCCTAAAAAAACGCCAACCCCTGATGTTCATCAATATTTATTAGGTGCCGTTGCACCGCGACCAATTGCTTTTGTCAGTACTGTTGATGAGGATGGACGAGCAAATTTAGCTCCATACAGTTTTTTTAATTGCTTTAGCTCTAATCCTCCGACACTTGTTTTTTCCTCTAATCGAAAAGTATCTGATAATACTACTAAAGATACTTTGCATAATGTAAAAGTCACTAAAGAAGTCGTCGTGAATGTCGTTCCTCATTCTATTTTGAGGCAGATGGCGGTGACAAGTATTGCTTTTCCTACGGAAGAAAGTGAGTTTGTTAAATCTGGATTAACTCCGATTCCATCTGATTTGGTGAAAGCATATCGAGTAAAAGAATCTCCGGTGCAGATGGAATGTAAGGTGATAGATATCATTGCTTTAGGTGATCAAGGTGGTGCAGGAAATCTTATTGTTTGTGAAGTCCTTCGGATGCACATTGATGAAAACATTTTGGATAATGATCAAAAAATTGATCCACAAAAAATTGATTTAATGGGGCGTATGGGAAGAGCTTTTTATGTTCGCGCCAGTGGGGATGCCGTGCAAAAGGTTTTTCAAGCAGTTGGAGAAATCACGCTTGGCTTTGATCAATTACCGGCAAGTATTCGTAGTAGTGCTGTCCTTACGGGAAATAATTTAGGGCAACTAGCAGGATTAAAATCATTGCCTCTCGAATCAGAGATTCGAGCAATAATGAAGACCGATACAGAAGTCAAAAAAATGCTCTTATCGGATCACCCTAAAGATGCTTTGCATCAATATGCCAAAAAAATATTGGACTCAGATGATAGTAGACGAATGTATGCAGCAGCAGTAGCCATGGCAGGAGATTTGGAATGATTGAATGTGAAAAATATTGAATGATTGAATGTGAAAAATAATTGAATTTTGAATGCCCTTAATCGTGAAATACGTGTTAGACGGGAGATTCAAAATTCAATTATTCAAAGCTCAATTATTAGAACTTCTCTTTCGTTTTTGTCGTTCGTTTAAAATATTTCGAATCCAATTTGGAATGATGATGGCACCGACTAACAGATAAAGATAATATGTAAATAATCTCCAGATTGAAGCAATGAGTAAAGCAATGCCTTTTTCCGGAACATAATCATTCGTAAATCCAAAAAAGACCAATTCTGCAAATCCTGCACCTCCTGGAGTTGGGCTAAAGGCCATGACCACAAACATCGTTTCCAATCGAGCATATAATCTAAACTGATCCATAAAGCTCAAGGAAACATTTTGTGCGAAAGCAATAATCAAACAATTCAACAAAAGAAATCGACAAGACCAAGCCGCAGCTGTCGCTAAAAAGGCACTAATATGAAAAGGCCATTTTTTCTGCTGTAATTCTTTTGAAGCAACAATGATATCATTTCCAAGTTCAATCGCTTTGTGTCGATAACGACGAAGAAATCCAAACTTGGTAAATCCAACTAAAAATTTCTTAATCGTAGTTGGATTAATAAACAGGCCATAAAAAAATAAAAAACCATAGATCGCCATGAAGGTGTAAGCGCCAACAAAGGTATAACCCCAAGCATCAAAAGAGATCTCACCATCGATATTGGGGCGAATCATCTCTGTTCCAAAAACCAACATCATCAAAGGCAATGTAGTGATGAAAAATATAGTATCTAAAACAGCTGAATAGATTACAATAGTAGCTGTTTTAGCAGTAGATAATTTTTCTTGTGATAAGACGAATAATGCAACCGCAGAACCACCGACACTTGTTGGCGAAACTGCCGAACTAAATTCCCAAATAAAAATCAGCTCAATACATTTGCGCCAGCTAAATAAACCATCCGATAAAATACGTAATCGAGTAGCATATGCTAAATGTCGAACAACCAATAAAAGAAAAGATAAAAAGACCCAAAATGCAGTGAATATTGTCCAGTCAATTTTGGCAAAATCTTCTGGATCGTATTGTTTCCAAAGCAAATAGCCAACCACTCCTAATCCGATGATAATCGGTAGAACAATCCTCGACATTCGAATAGATTTCAGGACTTCCTTTTGGGCTTCCGTAAATTCTTCTTGCAGTTCTTCTTTCAATGTTGGCTTATGATTAAAAATATATTTACTTATCTATTCCTAACATGTTTTATGCTTCCCATAGTTTCTTCATAACAACCGGATACAGCATTGGTTTTGAAAACTATTGACTACTTTTTTCAAAACGCGGTGCAAGTTAATTAAAAAAGCGTTAGTAACTTCAGACTTTCTACCGTTGTTTTTTTATTTTTAACTTATGGATGAACGACTAAGAAAATGGCGATTGATATTAGGAAAAAATTCAGACGCTTCTGGCGAAATTGATTTATCTGAAGAGATGAAGGGAATGGATGAAGCATTGGACGCCTTGTATGATAATGAACAAAAAGGTGGTTTAGGCAGTTCTTCTCCAAATGTTAATCGTTGGTTGGGAGATATTCGAAAATATTTTTCCTCTCCAGTTGTCCAAATCATGCAAAAAGATGCTTTGGAACGCTTGGGCCTTCAACAAATGTTGACCGAACCTGAATTGCTTGAGGCCATCGAACCTGACGTTCATTTAGTCGCTACCTTGTTGTCTCTGAATAAAATAATGCCGAAAAAAACAAGGGCAACCGCTCGCGAAGTCGTCCGACAGGTCGTTGAAAAATTAGAAAAGAAATTGAAAAATCCACTCCGCCAGGCTTTAGAAGGCAGTCTGCATCGTGCTCAACGCAATCGCCGACCGAAGCATAAAGAAATTGATTGGAACAAAACCATTCGATTAAATCTAAAAAATTATCAAAAGGATTTGAATACGGTTATTCCAGAACAATTGGTCGGTTTTGGAAAGAAGGGAAGTGCGCTTAAAAAAGTAATTTTATTGGTTGATCAAAGTGGGTCGATGGCTTCCTCCATGGTTTATGCTGGCGTTTTGGGTGCCGTCATGGCTTCTGTTAGATCTTTAAAAACGCATCTCGTTGTTTTTGATACGAGTGTGGTTGATTTGACAGAAGAGTTACAAGATCCGATTGATTTATTATTTGCCACTCAATTGGGTGGAGGCACAGATATCAATCAAGCTTTGGCTTTCGCCGAAAAATTAATTCAACAACCTCGGGATACGATTGTCGTTCTGATTAGCGATCTTTTTGAAGGTGGAAATGCTGCAGGTTTGCTTCGAAGAGCGGCGAGTATTCAATCATCAGGGGCTCAATTAATTGCTTTGCTTGCCCTAAATGATCAAGGCGCTCCTGCTCATGATCGTGGTGTCGCTGAAAAATTTGCATCATTAGAAATCCCAACTTTTGCTTGTAGTCCGGATCAGTTTCCAGACTTGATGGCAGCTGCCATTAAAAAAGATGATATTCGACAGTGGATGGGTAGGAAGGGGATTATTGCAGGATGAGAAATTATATTTTGGGGTTCTTCGACAAATTGGGTGTGTATGGCGATTCAAAATTAAAATTCTTCCAATAGTTATCGGAATCCTCTGGTCGCTTTTTCATCTCACTTTATGAATGTCCATACATGCGTACCTACAGGATTCGTCGTAGAAAGTATTTTTTTAACAAAAAAATTAAAAACTTCATTCTAGTAATCTTAGATAGGCGTTTGGATTATTCAAAAAAGATTTTGTCACGGAAAAATGTTCTGTATCATCTAAGGCTGTTTGTTCCATACTGTTTTCAGTTATTTCATAAATGTTCGCATCTGGAAAAGCCATTAGAATAGGAGAATGCGTCACAATAATAAATTGAGACATATGCGTTTTTAAATGTTGTTGGATAAAATAAATAAGCGCTAATTGTTTGGAAGGGGACAAGGCTGCCTCTGGCTCATCTAAGAGATAAATTCCTCTAGAATTGATCTTATGCCGCATGATTTCCAAATACGCCTCTCCATGAGAAAAGTCTTGTAGTTCCTGTCCATAATTCTTACGCATATGATGGAGTTGATAATTAGCACTCTCTTTCATTTCTTGTATAATATGATCTGGAACTTCTCCATGTAATTCATTCAAAGATGCATGAAGCCTAGCATCTCTTCTATCCACACTATTGATAAAATCACCAAAATCTTCTGCCCTAAAAAAGAAACCTATAGATCTTTCAATAGACCATTCTAAGTTTAAAAAGGGGACAATCCTCTTTGCAGCTTTAAAGCTGCTTTTAGCATAGGTAGAACCATCGATATGTGGCAGTTGTAGCCGATAAGCAATGGATTCTAGTAGAGTAGATTTCCCTGTTCCATTATCACCAATTAGAAAGGTGACTGGATTGGTCAACTATATATCTTTTGCATGTTTTACCGCAGGAATATTAAAAGGAAAAGGGTTTTGTTTTTCTGTATCTATACTGAATGACGATAAATAGGGCATGATGATTTGGTTATTAATTATCCCGGCTTTCAGCCCTTCGGCAGGACGGGGTCTTCACTACGTTTCAATTAGTTACTTGAAAATCCTAAGAGGTCATTTTCGACCATTGTTTCTTCTTCTTTTGCTTCGCCTAAGAGGTAAACTCGAAATTTGCCATTATAAAAACAAAGCCAACCTTCTTCTCGAGCAGAACAGATCATCATCTCGGAAATATCTTCTTGATAAGCAATGTATCCTTGATGACGTAAAAAACTTTTGACTTCTAAGGTAGTCGTCGTTTTGTTGACCATCATTAGGGTGACCGCAGCTACTTTTACGGTCATTCGATCTGGATGCTTGGTTGCTTTTGAGTAAAAATCCATGGTGTTTTATTTTAGTGTTTAAAATTATTTTAGATAATGAGATTATAATTTTTTGTTGTCATTTGTTGCCAAAAAGAAAAATGCATTTTCATTTTTGGCGAAAGCCTAGCTATTAATTTCAACTAAATATCGAATCGTAGATTGCGCACTATCATAAACGATATATTCATTGTTGATTAAGTCTACACCGCCTTGGGCATAAATGGAATCGTATTTTTCTCCACGCTTCTTTAAGTTATCTTTGCTGAGACTACAGCACCAAGATTCATGTTTTTTTACTTTTAATTGATTTCCTACATGAACATCATATAAGGCTAAAAATGCTTTGTTAGCATTTCCTCTTGCCCAGTAGGAACCACGGAAAGAAGTATAGTTCAACGACTTCTGACATTTATCAGCGAAGTATAAACCATAGCCAAACATCTTTCCATTAATAATAGCATTGGCTGGACGGAGTACCAATCCTTCTTTAATGATAGAAAACCAATTTTCATTGCGGCTTCCGTGCCAGAAGAGTTTGCTTTTTTTATTTTTTCTTTCTGCTAAAAAATGATCATAAGCCGTTTGAGTTCGATGATTAGTGACGCGATAAGCTTTTGAAAAATGAGTGGCATTTGCTTTCATCATTCGCTTGATTAAGCGAATCGCTTTGGCATCTTTTTCTACCTCTATATGAAGCCCTAATGATTCTAGTAAGGTTGCTTGTTTTTGCTCCGCTGTTTCCTCTTTTTTAGTGTTGTTCAATTCCACTTGGCCACGCATGACATCTAAAGTTGCTTGTTCTGCGGCTAGCATATCTTTAATGGCCCAGAGTCCTTTGTTTCCTTTTGGTTTTTCAATTAAATGATCTTTTACCTTTTTCATCTTTCGAGGAATGACTTGATACAATTCAATCAATTGAGCATTGAAAATTTCTACGTCCATCTTTCGTCGTACTTTTTTGACTAAAGCATCTAAAGTTTTTTGTGCTTCTGCTACTTGTCTTTCGCTTACCTGATCTGCTGAGACCATGTAATGATGAGAAATAGATTGGCGGGCAAAACTCATCAACTCTTGCATCAAGCGTTTTACATTTTCATCCTTTGCATCCAAAATTTCCATTCCGGTTTCACTTTTCAGCTCGGCAAATAAAGCCGTTTGGTCCTTGTATCCTTTCCGTGTTTTTTCTCGAATTTTTTGATCCCATTGACTCATTGGATAGCTTAATTGAGCGCCTTTTGTCCCAACTCTGCCATAAGTAACCGAAAACATTCCATCCCCTTTTTCTTTCATTTCATAAAACTTGTTATTGTTATTTGGAGTCACCATAATCAATTTAGCCATCCGATAAGTGTTCTTCGTTTCAGATGCTTCTTCTTCGGTATCAGAATGGTGCTGAGGGATACTAGCCTTTGGTTTTACAGTTGCATGTTTAGCAATATTTTGTAATTGACTACTTGGGTTAGTTACTTGTTTGATCCAGGAAATCATATCAATTGGTTTTGTTCGCTATTTGATTACAATATATGCAAATATAACTATTTTGCTAGTTATATGCAAATAATTCCGCTCCTTTTCTTAAAAAAATTAACAAAAAGGTGACAATTTATCGACTTTATTGCTTGCGCATCAACAAATTGCGAATTATGATACACTCTAAATAATGGGGAAATAGCGTTTTAAAAAGGATAAAGTCCTATTCTATTCTGAATGAAATAGGCTAATTTGATAGAGAAAAAAGCTTAGACTTGTTTTAATGTTTTCTTCCAAGTAAAGTAACCAAGTGTAGAAAGCGCTAAATAGCAGATAAAAAGAATGGTGGTCGGATATAATACCTTTAAACTATAAATGTAGATAGAAACAATATTGGCGATAATCCAGATCGACCAGTTTTCTAAAACCTTTCGAGCCAATAGATATTGAGCGACTAGACTAGCAACTGTTGTAAAAGCATCGCCATAAGCAAAGGCAGCGTCTGTTCGAGTGTCCATGATGTATCCCCATAAAGATGTTCCTGTAATAATCACAAAAAGCCAAGTCAATATCCCCTTTTTAGTCAACTGAGTTACTTGGACCGTTTCTTTATTGGGTCCTTCTTTCAACCAATTCCACCAACCGTAAATATTTAAGATGACAAAAATAGAATTGAGAATCATATCGGAATACAAACTCGACTCTCGAAATATATAAGCATATAAGGCTACAGAAAGAATGCCCGCAGGCCAAGCCCAAACATTTTCACGGGTTTGTAAAAACACGCAGATAAAACCAGCGATAGCTGCAGTTACTTCTAAAAGGAAAGGAAGCGTTATTTCCATAAAGGATTCGTTTAGTTTTTGTCAAAAAAAATTCGCTCTTCCAATTCGACAAGTTAGCTCAATAACGCTCCTTAGCAGTCGCTTTTATTTTCTCTACCTTGTCGAAATCGCTAATTATTTATTTGACCAGTTTAGTTTTTGTCAAAAAAAATTCGCTCTTCTAATTCAACAAGTTAGTTCAATAACGCTCCTTAGCAGTCGCTTTTATTTTCTCTTTCTTGTCGAAATCGCTAATTATTTATTTGACTCGTTTAGTTTTTGTCAGGTGAAAATAAACAATATTTTTAGAATCGAAGGGAATAAGATAAAGAGGGTATGAAGGGAAGAAGAGAAACTGGTCTTTCTATAAGCTCGCCATTTGCTCTTCTAGAAAACTTATAAAAAGCAGTATTTTTTCGGTCATACAAATTGTATGCACCTAGTTTTAATTGGTGCTCCCAACTACCTTTATTTATTTGATAAGTTAAAGCAACATCTAATCGATGATTGGCTCTTGATTTTACTAAGTTTTCTTTTCCTAAATCAGATGGAAGCCATGGAATATCTTCTCGGTCTTCCTCTGTATAAAAAATGATTTGTGGATTAGCTGATTCATAAATCCAATTGGCGCTCAATCTTAAATTCTTCTCTATTTGATAATAAGCAAACAATTTGACTTGATGACGGCGATCATGTCGGAAAGGAAATTGAAGACTCAAATTATATCCTGGATATTTACGTTTAGACCATGCTAATGCATAACTCATCCATCCTCCAAATTTTTCATGTTTTCGTTCTACTAATAATTCAGAACCATAGGCCCATGCCGTACCATCAAGAATGTCCAATTCATCAAAGCCATTCATAATTTGCACCTGTTCTATATTTTTGTAATACGCTTCTAAGGATATTTTTGTTGATGGATCAAAAATCCAATCTACTGCAATGTCACCTTGCCAAGATTTTTGAGGAGATAATTCTTTGCTCGATGGTAACCAGATATCTCTTGGGTTTCGAACTTTAGTATTGGCTACTAAATGTAAATATTGAACCATCCGACTGATAGAAGTTCGAAAAGATAACGATGGGTTTAAGGAATAGTGAGCACTCACTCTTGGCTCAAAGTTCATAAATTTAGCACCATCATGACTCGCAAAATAAGAAAACCGGCCACCTAAGTTAATCCGCCATTTTGAAGATAATTGCCAATCGTCTTCAAAATAAACATGTGCTTCATTTGATCGATAATTCACTTTTCTCAAAACTTCATCAGTGATTATTTCTAAACCATTAATTGTAAAAGTATCCGGTTCATCCGGAGGAATAATAAGTCCCAAGTCTGCAGCATTATCCTCCTCATCAAAAGCGATAAATAATGGCTGGAATTCATGTTCAATCAACTCTGCTCCAAATCGTATCGTATGCTGAGGTGATAACAAAAAATCAATATCCGTTTTGATCGCTAAGTCTTTTATATTAGAACGAGTATCAATATATATAAAGCTATAAAATCCACCTGGTGCATTATCGGCTATTTGCCCCAAGGTAGTAGATTGGTATTGATAAAAGCTATAAGTAGCTGTTGTATTTGAAAACAATCTTGGTCCAAACTGATGGTTCCAACGAATAGCAGCAATTTGATTTCCCCACTCCAATTTTCCTTTTTCAATAACATTATAAGTCACGACAGGAAAAATAATTTCATCTCGAAAGTCAGATTCAAAATTATCCCTTCCTTGATAATAGCTGATCAACAAACGATCTTTATCTGAAAAGGCGTAATTGATTTTTGCATTAATATCATAAAAATTAAATCCTAGTGATGCATCATTATCTTCCGTAAATGTTTTTTTAACCGCAGGTAATAAAAAGGATTCAAAAAAACTTTTACGCCCCGTTAGTAAAATCGAACATTTGTCTTTGATTAAAGGTCCCTCCAAACTAACATTCCCCGAAAGCAAATTAATAGCTGCCGAAGCTTCCCATTCTTTATCATTTCCTTCTCGGATATGTACATCTACTACTGATGATATTTTACCTCCATAACGAGCAGGAAAAAAACCACGAAGTACTCTCGCATCTCGAATCGCATGCGTATTAAAAATAGAAAAAACACCAAGCACATGAAATGGATTATAAACGGGCACTCCGTCTAATAGCATTAAATTTTGACCACTATCACCTCCTCTAACAAACAAACCGCCAAAACCATCTACTCCTGATTGTACACCGGGGAGTAATTGAGCGGTTCGTAACACATCACTTTCACCAGCTAAATCAGGAACCACTTCTTTAAATTTTGCTGGAATCTTTGTTCCATCTTGATGGAAATCGATCAAGGTTATTTCTTTTTGAGGAGTCACCAATACTTCAGATAGCGTGGTAACATTTTCCAGTTGAAAGGTGATATTTCTATTTTTTTGGAGGTCCATTTCTTTTCTAATTTCCTTGGTCCCCAAATAGGTCACTCGGATCATTGTCGTTCCCGCAGGTACTTTTAAACTAAAAAATCCATACTCATTGCTTAAACACCATGCTCCTGTTTGCTCATCAAAAACCGAAGCAGCGATTAACTTTTCACCAGAGTCCGCATACTCAATGTATCCACTTAAAATGTAGTGCTTATTCTTGGCAGGCGCTTTTTTCGACAAAACAATTTGCTGACCAATCATCTGAAAGCCCACTTGCGTGTTCTCCAAAATTTTTTCCAATACCGTTTTTATCTTAGTATTAGAAAGCTCTAACGTGATTTTTTTTTCTTTGGTAAAAAAACGACTAGAGTAGGCAATTTCTATTTTTCCTTGATCTGTCAATTGCGATAAAGCTTGAACCACATTCGCATTTGCTATAGAAAAGTCAATCCTGGTGTCCAATGATTGGGACCAGGATAAGGCTAGACAATTCCAGAAAATAAAAACAATGAGTACTCCTTTTTTCATTGGCAGGAACCACCTTTAAGTTGATAGTTATTTTTGCTTCGTTCTACTAATTCCATTCCAAATACCCCTTCAATCGTAGCTAATAAATCCTCCACTTTCGGCTGATCAAAAGAGGAGGTAAAAGGACAGGAGCTTAAACTGGCATCTAGCAATTGGACTTTTATATCAAATTGTTTTTCTAATTCATTTAAGACCTCTCCCAAGGCTTGTTCTTTAAAAGATAACTTACCGGTATGCCAAAAAAGAAAATTTTCAGATGTCGCTTTTTGTTTGACTAAAGTTTTATTTTTTTTATTTAGAATTCCATTTTCATTAGCTTCCAAATATATTTTTTGAGATTCGTCTCTTGTTTCGAGTTGTACTCGTCCAGTTAGAACTTCCACTTTCATTTCTCTTTCTGTTGAAAAATCTCGAACGTTAAAAGAGGTTCCGAGAACTTTGACTTCGCCGCTTTCTGTTTGTATCACAAATGGTCGATTCGTGTCTGGGATTACTTCAAAATAAGCTTGTCCTTGTAATCGAACTCTTCTTTCCTTGACGGAAAAATTCTCTGGACGTGAAAAAGTACTATTTTCACTTACCCATACTTTAGTTCCATCTGATAAGACCAATGCTTCAGTCATTTTTTCAACAACTGCAATTTGTTCCCATTCATTGGCTGCTCGAAAATAATTTCTCAAGAGATATCCTATCGACACTAAAATCAAAAAACTAGCTGCTACACTCCACCAATTTCTACGCGGCAAAGAACGAACAGGTGTTGAATCTTTCTCCAATGGTGACGCTATAGCATCCATTTTTTTCTCCAGTTCCTCATAGTCTTCATCCAAATCAACGACGACTGGATCATTGTAACCACTACCCATTTTCCACGACATTTCTACACTTTGAGCAATTTGTTCATTTTCTTCCGAAGCAGCTAACCACGCATCCAATCTTTCCGATTCAGATCGGGTAATATGCTTCGAGAGTTTTTTATACAAAAGTGATATGTAATCGTCTTCTTTCATTTTTTTTCTATGAAATTATTGATCAAAGATAATGCTTTCTTTGGTCTTCTAAAATACAAAGACAGACAGCATAGTTCCGTACGACTATATTATACAGAACTATGCCACTATTATCGTGTCTATTCTTCACTATTCAATCAATCCTAGAAGGTCAAAATTTTTATAATTCTTTAGATATTCATAAACCGTTTTTCCTCTATGATCCTTAATGTTAACATCAGCACCCAATTCAATTAATCGCTCAAAATAATAGGTATCTGTATTCTTTGAGGCTTTCATCAGAGCGGTACGATTTCCACGACATGGTTGATCTATATTTGCTCCAAGTTCTATTAATTTATCAAAAGCCTTTCTATTTCCTTTTGAGATGGCGAGTGACAATGGTGTGGTCGTTAAGCCTCCCATTTTCTCACAGATATTGATTTCCATTTTGTCCTCTATCACCAGTTCTTCCAGCGTTTTTAAATCCGATTCTAAAACGCAATATTTTATTTTATCAACATCTTCAAGGCTATAAAATGCTCTGGATTTTATTCGATAAGAATGGTGTTCTAATTTAACTTTTTCTCCTATTTGGTCGACAAATTTAAACACATAATAGTTGTTGACTCGCGATCTGTATTTAGCTACCACATAATCACCAATGGCTACATTCATGGTCTTTCGTGGTTTTCCATTTCTTCCAACTTCTTGATACATCGCATTAAAGTCTGCACTGAGTATTAAGCTATCGCTAAGTTCTGAAAATGAGCCAATATCAATTTTTGCTAACTTCCAAGATCCTCCTGGATAAACCCAAGCTGTCGTCGATGTATTTCTACTAAATCCTAATCTTCGTGGACAATCATCAAAAGTATGACTTTGCTTATATGTTTCATCAATTTGATTGACGAATGACTTTTGTGTATAACTACAAGAGATTGATGTAATCATTAGGAGTATAAAAAATGTGTATTTCATGTTTTGTATTTTTTTGTTTTTAAAATTTGATTTGTTTTAGTTTTGCTTTTTGTTGTTAAGATGTTTGTGCCCGTTTATAAATAATTGAATGCCTACTCCGAAAGAAAGTGCACCTAGAAATTTAAACCATATTTTTATTGTCGGTACAAAGTTTATGATTAGTCCAATTCCGATGATGATCAAAATGAGCCCAATCAACTTATATAGTTTTAGCAATGGTTCCGTTAAACTTTCCCAGTCCGGAGTTATATCAAACCATTTAGTTTTATTCATGATTCTATTTTTATAGAAAAATTACGATTTAAAAAATCGTTTAGACTCGACGACTTCTCCCGTTTTTGAGTCTCTTAAAACCATAACATATAAACCTTTCGTCCAATCAGAACAAGCAATACTTGAGCCTCCGGAAATACTTGTTTCAGTCAATATTAGTTGGCCATCGGAATTAAAAATTTCTATTTTAGTAGGCTCGACTATTTCGTCCATAGTAATCTGAAGGAAGTCAATTACGGGATTGGGATATAAATCAACTATTCGATTTTTCTCTATTATTTCCGTATTGGTTACTATCAAGTCAGTGCTGTATAATTGTGATAATTCATCCGTAATATCTGCCCCTATAAATAATTGATTGTTATAAATCTCAACACATCTTACCAAATCTGCTTCATCACCAAAATTTAAACTGTGCCAATTATTACCATCCCACATCGCCACATTATTCGCTGCAACATCTCCAATTTCATTGAAATCACCAACTACATATAATTGATCGTTGTGAACGACCATATCTCTAATTCCATACTCTCCAAGCCCTGTGACACTTCCACCTACAGCAGACCAATTTGTCCCATTCCATTTTGCAATAAATTTAGCGCTTACCCCTCCTGCCATTTCAAATTCTCCACCAACATATAACTCTGATTGAAAAACAGTCATACATCTTACTATTCCTGAAACTCCTTCTCCTAAAGGCAGGATACAGTTGTTTTTCCAAATGGCTATATTATTTAAATCCCACGATTCGATCCACCCGCCAACAATAAGGTCACCATCATATTTGTTGATTGCATAAATCCCATCCCAAGGCATTTCAAAATCATAAATTTCATAGAAAAAAGAGTTGCTTGTTTTCTTACTTAATACTCCCGATCCACTTCCTATATATACTTCATTTTCATCTGAAAAAATACTCGCATAATTATGTCCACCAGCTCCGAATGGACTTACCCAATCATCGCCATCCCATTTATAAACATCCGTATTCGGAATTTGTAAATGCCCCGTCGCATATAAATTTCCTTGAAAAGAAGCCATTCCTCGAAGACCAGATCCACCTACGCTAGGCGCATGATCATCAAATGAATTTCCATCATAATGAGTAAACCACCTACAAGCATTGTCTTCTCGTTCGAAAAAGCTTCCGCAGATATATAAGTCATTATCAAAAACATATAAATCATTGATCGAGTTGTCAAAACTAGAATGGTTGGTCCATTGGCCTTGGGCATTCATCGTAAAAAGAAAAAGAATTAATAATGTGCTGAACAGGCTAAATCGTTTCATAAGTTTGTTTTTAAAGTTTTACTTTGCTTTACGCAAAAAATGATTTCTTTAGTTGATTCCTCTTAGGACAACTTGAACAAACTGGAACACCTACGCGATTCTATTATTTTTTAAAAAAAGATTGATTTTTTTTGTGCGACAAATAAAAAAACCAGCATAAAACGTTGATTATCAACATCAATACTAATTTTAAAACAACAATAAAAAAAGAGAAATTAAATTCCTAGAAATATAAGGATGGACTACTTGACGTAAAATTTTCAAAGCTTTCGTCATTTGATTTTCAACCGTTCGAGGAGACAAATCTAGTTTTGCTGCGATCTCTTTATGAGATAAACCCTCTAAACGACAAAGTGTAAAAATCAATCGACACCGTTCTGGTAATTGACTGATGGTCTTGTTGACTAGGTTTTGTAAATCTTCAGCTTCTAACTTTTCTTGGGGACTATTGCTGACAATACCTTCTGGCAAATTGGTGGGCTCTTGATATTTGAGTTTTCTTGTTTTGAGTAAATTAAACGTACGATTTACCATCGAGCGACGAAGGTAAGCTCTCACAGAAGTATTGATTTGAATTTGTGCTCGTTTTTTCCATAACTCTAAAAAAACTTCTTGCCCAACGTCTTTAGCTAAATTTCTATCCCCTGTGATATTAACTACGGACTGTAATAAAAATTCATAGTGCCGATCAAATAATTGCCGAAAAGCTTGTCGATCATTTAGTCGAACTTGTTCCAGTAATTGATGATCTTCTACCTTGGACATTTATATTAAAACATTTTAGAAAAGAAAAAATACAAGATACAGTTTACTTACTTCCGTTCAAAATCATTTGATAATAAAACTGAATAGCTTTTTTGTAGGTATCAATACTAATTTTTTCATCAATTCCATGAATACATTTCAAATCAGCATTAGTCAATTGCACGGGTAAAAATCTAAATATATTTTCAGATAATTCACTATAATGTCGGCTATCGGTAGCCGCAATGACTACCATAGGAGCCACTACTACCTCTTCATATATTTCCCTGGTCGTTCGTTGCAAAACGTTGTAGCCAAAAGAAGTGGTGCTTGAAATTTTTGAAGGTGCGCTCGAAAATTCTGGATTATCTTCCTTTACTTTGATTCGATCATCTCCTATCGTTTGGCGTACATATGATGCGACAGTCTCTGATGTCTCTCCTGGAAGGATTCGAAAATTGATCTTTGCATTTGCTTGACTTGGCAATACATTGTCTTTGACTCCAGCATCTAACATCGTCAAAGCAGTAGTCGTTCGTAAAACCGCATTTGAGGTCGGTGCAGCCGAAAGTTGATTGACTAATATTCCTTCAAATAGCCAAAGGTTGGCGAAGACCAATTTATGTGGCCATTCCATTTCTGGTCCTACATGATCAAATAAATCTTTTACTGGACCTTCTATTTTTCCTGGAAAAGGATGTTCCTCTAAAGTGACCAAAGCTTTACTTAAGATCCCAATTGCCGTTTCTTTAGGAGGCATAGATGAATGTCCTCCCTGTGGAAGTTGAGCCGTCAAACTCAAGGTGGTATATCCCTTTTCAGAATTGCCAATCATAGCCACAGGCTTAGACAAACCAGGTAAAGCATTTTCTAAAAGAACGCTTCCTTCATCCAAAATAAATTCAAAATCTAAACCTTCTTGTTTGAATCGGCGAGCTATTGCTATTGCTCCATTTTCTCCTCCAACTTCTTCGTCATGGCCAAAAGCCAAATAAATACTTCGCTCAGGTTGGTAGTTTTTTTGTAATAATAATTCAATCGCTTCTAAGATTCCAAAAGCACTTACCTTATCATCTAATGTTCCTCTTCCCCAAATAATCCCCTTTTCAATTTTTCCACTATAAGGCAGTTGTGTCCACAAACTTTGGCTTTCTTTTTCTACAGGTACAACGTCCAAATGTGCTAATAATAAAATGGGTTTAAGATTTTGATTTTTGCCTGGCCAATGATAGACTACGCTAAACTCATTAACCATCTCTTTCTCTAGAAAAGAATCGACTAAAACAAATTCCTTCTCCATATAGGCATGTAGATTGTCAAATGCTAATGTATCCACTCTATCTTCATAGGATACTGTTGGAAATCGAACAGCTTCGGCCAATCGTTTGACCACTGCATCACTAACAACAACTTTTTCTACTGGTGCATATACGAATTGTTTGGGCGTATAAGTAAGTGTTTTGAAGCAAACTACTCCAATGATAATGAGGAGAACAAAAAGTAGTAGACGAAAGAGTAACCGTCGAAGTTTTTTCATGATTCTAGGGTAATTGTTCAAGAATTAAATCCTAAAGCTAATGAAATTTTGAAACATCATATCGAATAAAAAACTTTGCACGCACTGTTTTTTTTTTATAAAAATGATCTAAACGAAGAAAACAGAAACTGCCATGCAATTTCTGTTTTCTTAAAGTCGTATTGTGGTAACTACTTTACGGTATAGAACGAGCAGTATTAGCGTTTCAAAAGATTCAATAGATATTGACCATATCCGCTTTTGATATATTTTTGACCGAGGTGTTCTAATTGTTTGGCATCAATAAATCCTTTTTCATAAGCGATTTCTTCAATGCAACCAATTTTTAGTCCTTGACGATCTTCGATGACTTCAATAAATTGCCCTGCTTGAATCAAGGATTTATGCGTTCCCGTGTCTAACCAAGCTACTCCTCGACCTAGAACACCAACTTTTAATTTACCATTACGTAGATAATGTTTATTGACATCAGTGATCTCATATTCTCCACGAGCACTCGGCTCCAAATTTTTCGCAATTTCTACAACAGAGTTATCATAAAAATATAAGCCCGGTACCGCATAATTTGATTTGGGCTCGGTTGGTTTTTCTTCTATAGATAATGCATTGAATTTTTCATCAAATTCTACCACACCATATCGTTCTGGATCGGCTACTTGATAGGCGAATACTACGCCACCATTAGGATTGGCACTTTCTTGTAATAGTTCATCCAGTCCAGCGCCGTAAAAAATATTATCTCCAAGAATTAAAGCTACTGGGTCATTTCCTATAAAATCAGCTCCTAACACAAATGCTTGGGCTAATCCGTTTGGTTCATGTTGAGCTACATAAGAAAATGAGCAACCAATCTCGCTACCATCTTTCAATAGTTTTTCAAAATGCGGTAAATCGTGTGGTGTAGAGATAATTAATATTTCCCGAATACCTGCTTTCATTAAAGCTGAAAGCGGATAATAAATCATCGGTTTATCATATACAGGCATCAGCTGTTTACTAACAGCAAGCGTTAGTGGATAGAGGCGAGTTCCAAGTCCCCCAGCTAGAATAATTCCTTTCATAATGAATAATCTTTGAATTGAGTTAGTTTAAGCGCTAGCTTTTAGATTTTCCTCCTGCTCTTTCAAATCCTGAAGGATTTTCTTTATGCGAAGGATCAATTCATTCGGTTTGAATGGTTTGGTGATAAAGTCTGAGGCTCCTAAACGGAATGCTTCCAAAACTATTTCATCGTTTTCAAGGGACGAAATTACAATAATTGGTAGAGAACTTTTCATATCCTGACGAACAAAATGCACTAATTCTAATCCTGTTACAAAAGGCATCATGATATCAGCAACAATAATATCGGGCGTGAACTCTTGGATTTTTTCTAAGGCTTTTTTTCCATTCTCTGCGACTATAACCTCAAAACCATGCTTACGAAGTCGAAACTCCAAAGCAGTCAACATAATTTCTTCATCTTCACATATCAAAATCTTCATAAGTCCTAGAGCTTTTGTGGTTGGGAAATGAATGTTATCAGATTATTCTTTTTCGATGCTAAAGTCCCAATCTAACGTATAAACTGCAAAAAAGATACTACGAACTAATTTATGATGTGACATAGTAAAAGGAAATAAAACGCAGTTTTAAGCTAATTTAGTCTGCTCTTTTTTCAATTCTTCCATTATGTTAGGACAAACCTCTTGCATTACTTTCATTAAGTCCGCAATCTGAGCAGTTCCTTCTGTCGTTTTTGCCAAAGTCTCAATGTCCTTATTAGCATTAGTCATTTCAGTATTACCGACAAAAGCTAAGGTTGACTTCATTTTATGGCTTACAGATCCAAGTTCTTCCCAGCTTTCAGAAGCTAGTAGTCCAAGCATTTTTTCTAGTTCTTCTGGTAATTCTGTCAGTAACATGTCCAGCATGACTTGTTTCATTTCGGCATCACCATCGGCCATCATATCCATATATTCGAGATTGATAAAACTGTAACCGTTATCACTCATCTGATTAGTCGTTGTTGTTAACATACTTTGCAATTTTATAAAATAGTTGTTCAGGTTCGAATGGTTTTAAAACAAAATCATCCATTCCATATTCTTTAAATTTTTCATCTTTAGAAATGTGCGCGTGCGCAGTCATGGCGAGTATCGGCATTTTTGAAATAGCTGGCATATTATTTCTAATGTGCATCGTTGTTTCGTAGCCATCCATAATTGGCATTTGAATATCCATCAAGATGATATCAAATTTTTCTTTTCCTAAGATTTCTACTGCCTCACCACCGTGATTAGCAATAGTGATATGAATCTTTTCCCATTTTTTCAGTAAGGTCTTTTTCGCAACCAGTTGATTCATTTTATGATCTTCCACTAGAAGTAAACGAATCGCTCCGTCATCTCTTAAAACTAGATTTTCTTCTTTAGGAGTCTGGGTATCTGCTTCTACTGTATCTCCGCTTTTTTCAAAAGCTAAGTCAAAAAAGAAAATAGAACCTTCTCCAAATACACTGGTTACTCCAATTTTTCCTCCTTGCTGTTCTACTAGATTTTTAGAAATAGATAGTCCCAGTCCAGTTCCTTCAAATAATCTTTCTTTTGTACGAATTCGAGTAAATGTTTCAAATACAGCACCTAATTTATCATCTGGAATTCCAATTCCTGTATCGGCAACTTCAAAGTGAAGGTGTACCGCGCTATCATTTTCAGCTACATTTTTTACAAATATTTTTACTGATCCACTATCGGTAAATTTCACTGCATTCCCAACCAAATTATTTAAGATTTGATTCAATCGCAGTTTATCTCCATTAATGATCGTAGGTACACTGTCGTCAATATTCAATTCGAAAAGCAAATCTTTTTCATTTGCTTTATATTGCATCATGTTCACGAGGTTAGATAACAATTCGCGCAAATTGAAATTTTTATAATCGAATTGAACCTTACCATTTTGCAAGGTTGAAATCTCTAGGATATCATTGATAATTCCCAATAATATCTCAGAAGATTGCTTGATTGAACTAATGAATCCACTTTGTTCTTCATCTAATTTTGTCTGAATCACTAGATTACTCATTCCTAAAATGGCATTCATCGGCGTCCGCATCTCATGACTGATACTTGCAATAAATTGCTCTTTCATGGCTGCCGATTGTCGAGCCAAGTCACGGGCTTTGATCAACTGTTCTGCTTGTTTTCGCTCCGTAATATCTCTTACGATTCCATTGTATCCTTCAAAATCATCCGTATCAATGATATTCGCAGTAATTTCACAATAACGAGTAGAGCCATCTTTACATTCTACTTCTATTTCAAAATCTTTTACTGCTTTTCGCGATTGAAGGGCTTCTAAAAACTCGGTTCTTTTTTCATCAGGCTGATAACTATTGTGCAAATTAACTGAAGAAATCTCTTCTCTTGTATAGCCTAATAGTTCAAGTGTTGCTTCATTAAAATCAATAAATTTTCCACTTAAATCACAGATGTATATCGCATCTTTTGAGCGCGTAAAAATATCTTCGTAACGCTCCTGACTTTTTACCATCTCTAACTCCGCTCGCTTACGCTCCGTCATATCCTGAATGATCCCACTTAAGATTAAAGTGTTCTCTGTATTTTTCTGAATATTACATTGAATGAAAACGTATCGCGATTCACCGTCTTCCCGACTTACTTTGATGTCTTTTTTAACTTCTTTTTGATTCAAGGTTTCTTCATGAATCGAGCTAAAAATATAGAACGGACAAGCGGGGTCTTCCAAATTTTCCTTAGAATAAGTCGCTGTTCTTTGAGAAATTCCAAAGATACGATAGACCTCATCTGATGCCGTAAATATTTTTGTGGTTGGATTATACTCCCAGTTACCAATGTTAGCTATACGTTGAGTTTCCTCTAAACGTTTCAAGACACTGCTCCGTTCTATCGAATAACGTAGAGACTTTGCCAATAAATCTGCATCGAAGGCTCCTTTTATCAAAAAATCTTGAGCACCTGCCTTTACAGCATTAATTCCAAGACTTTTGTCCGAAAGACCGGTTAATACAATGACATTTTTATCGGGAAATTTTTCTAAAAGACGTTCTAAGGTTTCAAATCCACGACTATCTGGTAAGGTCAAATCTAATAGAATAGCCGCATAGTCTTCTTCAGCTTCTAAAGCTGCAATACCATCAGATAGAGATGTTTTATTGGTAATTTTGCAATTTAGCAAATCAGATTCGCCTAATAATAACTCGACTAATCGAGCATCTCCAGGGTTATCCTCAATCAACAATATCTTGTTGTGGTTCTCTAGGTTTGAAATGTCCTCATACATAGTGGATTCACTTGTTGAGTGATTATTGGTCATCTCAGGATTGTTATCAGTATAATTCGTATTCAAGGTATCAAAATTAGGTGCGATTTGAAATAAGTCTAAACCACCTAAAAGAGTCAGGTCTATGAAGACCGCTCTAAGAAGCCGTTTAATCCCTTAGCTACGAGGTTGAAAAACAAAAGTTGCGCCAATATCCTCAATTACAAAAAGGCAAAGGTGTTCTGCCGGTTTTTTATAGATTTTTTTAAAGTCATTTACCTTTTCCATAGCGATTAACTGCTTTGTAGCAAATTCTTCTAAGGAAGATACATTGATCACCCATTTACCTTCTAATCCATTGCGAGGCACCAAGGGCACTCCCATCTCTATTTCCTTATGGGAAACAATAAAAATAGGATAGGATGAAATTTCTTTCTCTAATACCATATCTGATGCCTGTCCCATCATTTTTCGATAAGGTTTTAAAAGCGTTTCCAGCTCTTTCAATTCTGGTTGATTTTCCATGATCATAGAAATATGTTAATATTTTAAAAAGTCATTAGCCCTTCGTTCTTGGGCCTTAGCTTTTATTTTTTCAATTTTAGTAAAGCTACACTTTCAATATGATGGGTATGAGGAAACATATCTACTGGTTGTAGTTTTTCTACATCATATTTTTCACTTAATAGTTGAACGTCTCTTGCTTGTGTAGCGGGGTTACAACTTACGTAAACAATTTTTGGCGCCGCTAGTTCTAATAAGGTTTTTACTACATTCGCATGCATCCCGGCTCTTGGCGGATCGGTAATCACTAAGTCAGGTTGTCCATGCTTTTCAGCAAATGCTGTAGTTACAATGTCTTTGACATCACCTGCGTAAAAAATAGTATTTTCAATGCCATTGTACTCCATGTTTATCTTAGCATCGTCTATAGCTGCTGCAACTTCTTCCACACCGACGACTTGCTTGCATTTATTTGCAATATACAAGGCAATACTACCAATTCCGGTATATAAATCATAGACATTTTCCGTTCCCGTAAGGCCTGCAAAATCGGATACAATATCAAATAATCGGACAGCTTGCTTGGTATTGGTTTGAAAAAACGATTTCGGTCCAATTTTATACTTTATCTCTCCTAGTGCTTCTTCAATAAAAGGTTTTCCTGCATAAGTAATGATATCTAGATCAAGGATAAAATCATTGGGTTTGGGATTGATGCAATAATGCAAGGAAGTAATTTGTGGAAATTGTTGTATCAAATCATCCAATAAAGCTTTTCTCTTTTCTTCTTCTTCTCGATAAAAAACGAGAATAACCATTGTTTCTCCTGTAGTCGTCACCCGAATCAATAAGTGACGCATAAAACCCGTTTGTTGACGCAAGTCAAAGAAATCTAATCCTCTTTCTATCGCCATTTTCCGAACAGCATTTCGAATATCATTCGATGGATCCGGTTCTAAATAACAATGATTAACATTTACAATTTTATCAAAAGCTCTGGGTCGATGAAAGCCTAAAACATCTGCAACATTCGTAGCGCCGGTATTGAGTTCTTCGGGTTCTAACCATCTTTTATTGGAAAACGTAAATTCTAGCTTATTCCGATAATATTTGGTTTCCAAAGATGGAACAATCGGTAACATTTTTTCAATATCCACTTTCCCAATTCGAGTCATCGCATCATAAACGACTTGTTGTTTGTGCTTGAGCTGCGTTTCATAGGCTAAGTTTTGATATTTACAGCCTCCACAAATACCAAAGTGTTCGCAAAATCCTTCTATCCGATCTGCTGAATGCTCATGAAACGCAATCGGGAATCCTTCCATATAGCTTCCTTTCTTCTTCGAAATTTGAACATCTACGACATCACCTGGTACTGCGTTTTCTACAAAAATAGCAATCCCTTCTTCGCTTCTTCCTACCGATCGACCTTTATCGGCAAAGCCAGTCAATTTTACATTTTCTACAATCCTTCTCTTTTTTCTTCTTCGAGCCATTATTCTTTTAGTGTTAAAGGTGTTATAGTATGAAAGTATTCTAGTGTAATTGGCACTTGAATACCTTAGTACTAGGTCATCTAGTTAATACAATATAATCTCTGATCAATGTTTTTAAGAATTCAATTTTATTTTTGGGGCGTTCGACTAAATCTAGGATATCCATCAGTTTAGTGACTAATTCATTGATGACTTGAGTATGGGCCACATTGCGATACTTTTTTTCTCTTGCGATAATGTTTTTGATCAGTAACATATCTTTTTCACTCAACTTGCGAACCTCTGGATAGGTCGGTTCATAATCTTCTAATGAATTTATCTTTAATATATCCGCTAATTGAAATCGCAAATTGAATTTCACTCTAATCACCGTCGTATTGGCCGTCATATCTCCCAAACGTTGACTTTTGTTAGAAGAACTAATCAATAATGCTCCTAAAACGCCAAAGGTAAATAAGCTATCTACAATATGAAAGACCGCTCGCAATAAATAATCACTTAAGCCTGGTTCTTTTCCATCTAAGCGAACTACTTTCAAACCCATGACCTTTTTACCCCAAGATTGGCCATTGGTGAGTATCTCAGAAAATAATTGATAACTGATAAAACAAGCGATTGGAAAAAGTTGGGAAAAAAAGGTCAATAACATGGAAGATCCTGTAAATAAATCAGGCCAAATACTTATTATTGTTATAAATAATATAAAATATACCGTCCCGACCACCAAAACATCAATCAACAAAGCCAAAAAGCGATCACGTAAGGTCGCTAATTCGTATTCGATTGTTACATTTTGAGTCGTAGTAATATCAATTGTTTGCATAATACTTCCTCGTTCAATTTTTGGTTTTAATGAAAAAAAACAATAAAATGTGATTTAGATCAATCAAGTAATCATAATTCATTTATCAATCACTTACAGAAATGTATCCAGAGACGAGTTCAAAATAAATTGACCCTTCATGCGAGAAACGAGTTTCATCAAGCAAAATCAAGAAAAGTGGAAGGAATTTGAAAAAATCTTGGAAAAAAACGCAAAAGATCCTGACAAACTAAACGATCTTTTTGTTCAAATAACCGATGACCTTTCTTATTCCCGAACTTTCTATCCCAATCGATCTGTTCGGGTATACTTGAATAACCTAGCTCAGCAAGTTTTCCATAGTATCTACAAAAATAAGAAAACAAAATCGGGTAGACTCATTTATTTTTGGACAGATGAATTGCCACAGCTCGTATATAACGCTCGAAAAGAATTTCGCCTTGCATTAATCATTTTTTTATCTGCCATGTTTATTGGTGCTTTTTCCTCTTATATGGATCCAGAATTTCCCCGTGCTATTCTGGGAGACACTTATGTGGATATGACTTTAGAGAATATAGAATCTGGTGACCCTATGGCCGTTTATAAACAAAAAGGAGAGTTTGGTATGTCGCTTGGTATTACGGCTAACAATCTTTTTGTGGCTTTTCTGACTTTTTTATTAGGTGTGTTTTTTGCAATTGGATCTATTGCCATCATGATTAGTAATGGAGTCATGGTCGGCGCCTTTCAATTTTTCTTTTATGAACAAGGCGTTTTTAAAGAGTCTTTTCTAACAATATGGACTCATGGTACTTTAGAAATTTCAGCCATTATCATCGCAGGAGCCGCAGGCATTACTATGGGGAAAGGGTTGGTCTTTCCTGGTACTTTAACCCGTTTGCAGGCATTTCAAAAATCAGCAAGAAGAGGATTAAAAATCATGCTAGGGATTGTTCCCATTTTTATATTAGCGGGTTTTATTGAAGGCTTTTTAACGCGTCACACCGAGACACCAGATAGTATTCGACTCATTTTTATTTTACTTTGTCTTGCATTCATTCTTGGTTATTTTGTTTGGTATCCCATACAGAAAGCTCGGATTGGATTTAAACAAAAAATTAAAGACATTAAGCTTCAGTCAAATGATCGACTACGCTTGGATTTTAGTCGGATAAAATCTTCTGGAGAAATTTTTACGGAAACCTTTATTTTTCTAAAACGGCATTTCCGTGTGATCTTGTTGACGATCATTGGAGTTGCCATTTTATACTGTTTTCCTGTTTTCTTTTTTTCAGCTGAACGACCTTCTGAACTGTTTTCTTTTCCTTTAGAAACCTTTGGTGCTTTACAAAAAATCGGACAATACTATACACAAGAGAGTTTAAGTGCATTGCCTTTACTCAATATTATCGTGTACACCATTCTTTCTTTTATTACCTTCAGCTTACTAATCAAAGAAAGTGATGATGAAAGTATGCCCATTTCTAAAGAAGACACAACGACCTACTATCTCAGTAACTTTTTCAAAATACTTGTTCCAATTGCTATTCTTTCTTTACTTTTGATGACCAATGCTTGGTATACTATTTTTCTATTTTTAGCGACAGCTCCCATCTTGTTTTTATGGATGTACATCATGTATCAGGAGCAAATAGGACTAGGAGACGGATTGAGTCGCACCTTTTTTCTTATCGGTGGAAATTATGGGCAAGTCATTGGGCTCTTTTCGATTACTATCGCTATTGGTATTTTATTCTATTCTGTGATGGATACTTTTTTACTCGGATTTTATTTTGAAATGTTGAGTTGGAATTTTTCGCTCGACCAAGAGACTTTAAATGATTTGATTTATATACTATTGACTTTTACGTCTTTAATTATCATTTGCTTCATTTTTACCTTGTTCATCGTTGGATCAGGCTTACTCTATCATAGTTTGCTAGAAACAAAAGAAGCCATTTCTTTAAAGAAACGAATTCAAGAAATTGGTGGTAGAAAAAGAATTCGAGGATTAGAAATGGAAGGTTGAAAATCATTTTAGTCATACTCAAAACATAATAATCAATTAGTGAAATTATTTTTAAAATATAGTCTTTGTTTTTTTCTTTTGTGGATCGCACTTTACACCGATGCACAACAAGAGACTTATCCACGAGATGAATATTTTAATTCAAAAATATCAGAACGTCCTTTTGACCAATCCACTTGGGAAAAAACAATAGAAGGAATTGATTATACCACAGGTATAGAAAAAGAACGAGCAAAAGATAAAGAAGATGGCAATGAAGCTTCTAATACTAATGAACGATATTTCGAACATTTCGATTCTGTAGAAATCAATTCTGCTTGGGGGTCAATCATGCAAATTTTCTTCATCTTGATTCTTGTCTTAATGTTAGCTTTTGTTATTTATAATGTGTTGAAAGGAGAAAATATTTTTAAACGCAAAGCGAAAAAAATAACAAACACGACCACTTTCGATTTAGAAAAAATTGAAGAAAATATTCACGAATCAGATTTAGAAAAATTTATCAAACAAGCGGAAGCCGAAGGAAAATATAACTTAGCCATACGTCTTTATTACTTAGCGATCATCAAAGAATTATCCCTGAGTAAATTAATTAAGTGGAAAAGAAACAAAACCAATCGAAGTTATCTTAGCGAACTTGGTAATTCTCCTTTCAGATCTGGATTCAAAAAAGCGACGATCATTTTTGAACGTGTTTGGTATGGCGATGGACTACTTGAACAAAAAGATTATTTAGTATTAAAACCACAATTTCAACAATGGGCAACCGAAACCAAAAATATCGGAGCCGCTAACATATGAGCAATAAAAAGCCATTAATTATTTTTGGAGTTGCAGCAATATTGATCCTCCTATTCTTTAGTCTTTCTCGTTCTGGAGGAAACAGATACAGCTGGGCGGAAACTTATGACGAAGAAAGTAAACATCCTTATGGGACTTTTGTGCTTTATGATTTATTACAAAATTACTTTGCCGAAAAGGTGGTTAACAAAATCAGCAAAAGTATCACCGCTGATCTTCCTTCTGATAGCTTATCGCAAAATGACAACTATGTTTTTGTTGGCGAAGGGATGTACATGGATTCGGCTGATGTGCAATCCTTACTCCATTTTGTCAGTCGTGGCAATACCGCTTTTATTTCAAGTAAAACGATTCCGTATGATCTTATGTTTGAAGTATACTATGACGAGTGTAACAACAACTATTGGGATGATTATGGTATTCTAAAAGATACTGGGGCGGTTTTCAATCTACTCCATAATGATTTGGAGATCACGGAAGGATATGATTACAAATATCTTCATTATCGGAAAATTAAAAAATACAACTGGACTTATATTGATAGCATTTATTTTTGTGATGAAACTTATAGCTTTGTTGAACTTGGTTTTTTCAACAATCAAATGGTCAATTTTGCGAAAAAGAATTATGGACTTGGTACTTTCTATCTCCATACATCACCTATCGCTTTTTCCAACATTCAATTAATGGATCAACCAGGCTTAGATTACGCTGGTAAAATTTTCTCTCACTTAGATCAAGGAAATGTTTATTGGGATCGACATAGTCGAGTCTCTGTCGGAGTTGCTAGACGACGGAATCAACAATATTCTGGCAATCAGAATAATCGAGAAATTTCTGGTGAAGGTCCTTTAAAATATATTTTGAGTCAAGCTCCTTTAGCTTGGGCTTGGTATATTTGTTTGAGTCTAGCTTTCCTGTACTTAATTTTTAGGGCGAAGCGCAAACAACGCATTATTCCTGTTTTAGAAAGCAATACCAATACTTCCTTGGATTTTATATCTACCATTGGTACCCTTTATTTCATTCAGAGTGATCACAAAAAATTGTGCTTACAACAAATGAAATTATTTTTAGCCTATATTCGAGATCGTTATTATATCCCTACGGGAGAGTTGAATGATGTTTTTGTCAAAAAATTAGTCGCTAAATCCGAAATTCCGGAAACAGCCATTCAAAAAATTATTTACACTCACACCAACATTAAAGGTTCCTTATCGATTACCGAAAAAACATTAATTGATTTTCATCAAATGATTGATCAGTTTTATAAAAATTGTAAATAACTATTACGCTCGTTTGAAATTTCTCCTGAAGGAATCTAAAATGAATACAACAACAGTAACAAAAAACGACAACACTAAAATTTAGCAATATGAATATTGACGAAAATAAAGATCCTTTAGAAAATCAAAACCCATTGGAATCTACTGAAAACAAGGAGAATATTTCTACACCATCAAACCCTCTGGAGCAAAATACCGTTCCGGTCAATGAACCAGTCGTACCAACACCCGAATATTCCCCATGGCAACAAAACCGACTAAATTTATCAAAGGTTAGCGATACGGTAGATCGTGTAAAATCAGAGATTCAAAAAGTCATCATTGGTCAATCAGAGATGATGGATCTGTTATTAACGGCTATGTTTTGTGGAGGTCATGTTTTGTTAGAAGGTGTTCCTGGAATTGCAAAAACGCTTTCTGCTAAGTTGATGTCCAAGTCGATGGCGACCGAATTCAAACGTATTCAATTTACACCAGACTTAATGCCTACGGATGTTACCGGAACCAACGTTTTCAACATGAAAACATCAGACTTCTTTTTTAGTCAAGGTCCTATTTTTTCCAACATCATTCTAATTGATGAAATCAATCGAGCACCTGCCAAAACACAGGCCGCCCTTTTTGAAGTAATGGAAGAATATCAAGTAACCATTGATGGCGTCACCTATCCGATGGGCTTTCCTTTTTTTATCATCGCAACGCAAAATCCAATTGAACAAGAAGGAACATATAAACTTCCTGAAGCACAATTAGATCGATTCCTTTTCAAAATCAATATGCAATATCCTTCATTGGACGAAGAGAAGGAAATTCTAAAACGCTTTAAAAAGGATTTTAAAATTAAGGTAAAAGAAGAAGTTCAAAAAGTTTGTACCCCAGAGGATATCAAAGAATGTCAAGCCTTAATTGAACAGGTACATATCAAGGATGAATTACTTGATTATATCGCCGGCATTATTCATCATACTCGCAACAGTGGTGATCTTTTTTTAGGAGCTTCTCCTCGTGCTTCCTTAGCGATCATGAAAGCATCAAAAGCAATTGCTGCCATCAATGGTAGAGATTTTGTTACACCGGATGATATTCAGTATGTCGCTTATCCTGTTTTGAATCATAGAATTATTTTAACTCCAGAACGTGAGATGGAGGGCTATGATGCAAAATCTGTTATCGATGAAATTGTAAAAAAAGTGGAGGTACCTCGATAGATGGTCTTGTGGCATAAAAAATTTAGTTTAAATTCTTAATAACGTATTTAGTGAGCATCCTAAAAAATCTATATCTTAATAATCGCTTCTTCATTTTGTTCGGTTTGATCGCCGGGCTTTTTGTGTTTAGTTTTGTCATAGATTTTTTATTTCCAATCGCTCAGACTTTGTTGGTCTTAGCTTTGGCTTTGTTTTTTATTGATCTTTTTTTGTTGTTCAATCCATCTGTTAAAATCAAAGTTCGTCGGCATCTTCCTAAGGTGTTTTCATTAGGCGACGAAAACAAAGTGAAAATCGAAATAAGTAATCTCTCTGATCAAAAATTGAATTTAGAACTGATAGATGAATTACCTTTCCAATTTCAAAAAAGAGATTTCAACATTCAACTCTCTCTAAATCCTGATCAGCTTGAAAATATCATCTATGAGCTTCGCCCTATCAAACGAGGAGAATATACTTTTGGGGCCATCAATGTCTTTATGAGTTCTTTTCTAGGTTTAGTCCAACGCAAATATCAACACCAACATGAAATGAGTGTTCCTGTTTATCCTTCGATTATTCAAATGAAACAATTTGAGTTAAGGGCTTTTGATCGAGTCACTAATCAAAAAGGGATCAAAAAAATGCGCCGATTAGGACATAGTTATGAATTCGAACAAATCAAAAGTTATGTGCGTGGTGATGATCATCGAAGTATCAATTGGAAGGCGAGTAGCCGTCGTGCAACGCTTATGGTCAATCAATATGAAGATGAACGAGCTCAACAGATTTATAGTATCATTGATAAAAGTCGAGCGATGAAAATGCCTTTCAATGGCATGAGTTTGATGGACTATGCGATCAATACCACTTTGGCTATTTCGAATATTGCTCTTCAAAAACACGATCGAGCAGGGCTAATTTCCTTTTCTGATATTATAGGAGCAACGATCAAGGCAGAACGAAAGAGCAACCAACTCAATAAGATACTCGCTGTTTTATACAAAGAAAAAGAACGGAACCTTGAAGCTAATTACGAATTACTTTATCATGCTGCTAGAAAATTAATCAAAGGAAGGAGTCTATTATTGTTGTATACCAATTTTGAAAGTACGTATGCTATGGAGCGGGTGCTTCCTATTTTGAGGCGCATCAATACGATTCATTTGTTAGTCGTTGTCTTTTTTGATAATACCGAGATTAGGGATTTTGCGCAAAAAGACGTCAAAACAACTGAAGATATTTATCTGCAAACGATCGCTCAAAAATATCTTTCCGAAAAGGAACAAATGATACAAAAACTCAAACAATTTGGTATCCAAGCAGTACTCACTCGCCCAGAAGATTTGACCGTCAATACCATCAACAAGTATTTAGAATTAAAATCTAGAGGGCTGATTTAAAGGCAATCTATCTTACTTTTCTACGACCACAAATTCAGTTCTCCGATTACTTTGTCGACCTTCTAATGTTTCGTTCGATTCGATCGCTTGGCTTTCGCCAAAACCTTTATAACTTAATCTACTTTGATCGATTCCTTTTTCTACCAAATAATGATGAACAGCTTTTGCTCGATTTTCAGATAGCAATAAGTTATCTTCTTCTGTTCCGACATTATCGGTATGACCGTTGATACGAATCCGTAATTTTTGATTTTCTTCTAATAGGTTTTTTAACAAATTTAACTCAATAAAGGATTCTGATCGCAATTCAGCTGAACCTGTATCGAAAAATACATTACGGAGAATTACCGGTTGGTAGGTCGTTACTGGGGCTTCGGCTGTAGTCGTTTCATCTTGTATGATCGGAACAGGTTGCATGGCAATTTCCAAGGTATAAGGTTGGTCCAAATCTGCTTTATCCGCTAGAGCGAAATTTTCGGAATGGAACAAATATTTTTCTTTAGCAACATTCAGTGCATAATTTTTCCCTAAAGGCAGGCAAATCAAAAAGGTCCCGGATTCATCTGTATTCGAAAATACATGTAATTTCCCCGTACTTAAGTCAATAAATTCGACCTTCGCTTCTAAGGCTTTCTTGGTGTTGGCATCAATTACTTTTGCTTTGACATAAGTTACTTGCTGTGGACGAGCTTCTGGATATAAATTAAAACTAAACAAATCCAAATTGACGATGCCATCTACTTTTTCCTTGTATTCGGCTTCAGAATTAAAAATTTTATCGCGATCTGTTGCGAAATAAGCAGTCGTTCCATCCAAACTAATGATCAAGGTACTTTCATCTGCTTTGGTATTGATTGGATAGCCCATATTTTGTGGTGTCCCCCAAGTTCCATCTGCTTGTAGTCGAGCAAAAAACAAATCGTGTCCTCCCATTCCCGGATGACCATCCGACATAAAGTAAAGTGTTTGTCCATCGGCATGAATAAATGGAGAGCGGTCATATTTATCTGTATTAATTTCCTCTCCTAGGTTTTGAGGCTTCGCCCATTTCCCATTTTCATCTCGGTAACTTACCCAAACATCCATTCCTCCAAAACCACCTGGACGATTACTCGCAAAATATAAAGCTTTACCATCGGCGGATAAACTTGGCTGAGTTTCTCTATTTTTAGAGTTGATACTTGCGCCCATATTGGCCACCTTTGTCCAACGATCTTTTACAACTTCTGAAAAATATAAATCACAATTTCCATATCCTCCCTTTTTGTTACAAATGGTAAAAACCAATAATTTCCCGTCTGCAGAAATACTTTGTGCGCCCTCATTCAGATCTGTATTGATATCTTCCATAGGAATGCCCTCTTGCCATTTTCCATCTACTTTTTTACTGATGTAAAAATCCTCTTGCCTTCTGACTCGTCTGGTGTAAACTAAGGTTTCTCCATCCGCTGTCAATGAAGGTAGGTATTCCGCATTTTTTGTATTCAATAAATCACCTAAACTTTGGGGTTGGAAAGGGACGGGAGCGTTGATCGCTTGCGCAGTAAATTTTGCGATAGATAAATTTTGTTTTGCTTTTTTAATCAGTGCTTTGTTTTTAGCACCGGAATTTAAATATTGCTCAAGGTGTGTTGCAGCTTCATCATATTTTTTCAACTTTATTTCAGTCAAACCTAAAACGTATGCTACTTTTTTTTGATAGCTAGGATCAATCGACAGTACTTTTTCAAAGGAGACTTCAGCTGATTCATAGTTTTTCATATCGTAATTCACCGCTGCGATTTGAATATGTCCATCTATAAAGTTAGGCGATGCCTTGAGAGATTTACTAAATTCTTTGAGGGCTTTTTGATTTTCCCCTTTCAAATTATATTGCATCCCTTTTTCATAATATTTTTTTGCTTTACCTTTTATCGTCTTTTTGGTCAAGTAACTAGCAGGCGTTTTCTGTGCAATCGTTGTGGTACATTGCACAAACAAAATCATGAGGAATAGTAGAAAAAGTTGTTTCATAATTGCTTGGATTTTAAAAAGCAGCTAAGAGCATTTTTGAATAGAATCAAGAGATTCTAAAAGATAACGCTAAAGTATAGGCTTTGTAACATACCATTAGTCAAAAATCTTACCTAAGTAACGATGAAAACTAAAAAAGGTCATTAGTTTTATATCAACTAATGACCTTTTAGGTATCTAATTATAGAAATATTATTTCATCTTATTCTGCTTCAAGTAGGGTACTCGCTTTTTTAGAGCCCATTTTAGCTGCTTGTCTTAAGTCTTTTCGGTAACCATTTTTACCTGACTTTTTCAGGGCAAGTCCACGATAGAATAATTTATCAGCTTCTCCGATATTATCATTGCCTTCATCAATTTTGATCGCATTATCAAAAGCTTGTAAAGCTTCATTAAAATTGCCTGCTTCGATCAATGCTTTACCATAGTTGAAGGTGGCCCATCTTTTCCAAAGTTCATTTGGATCACCAATCTTGAATTTTCTGTTACTATAAAATTTAAGATCGTTTAATGCACCTTTATAATCATCCTTTTTAAGATGACATTCTGCCTTTAAGCGGCGAGCTATCCAATAATTTGGTTCTAAAGGAATGGTACTCTTGATCGCCTTCTCGAAATCTTGGATCGCCTCTTCATACCTTTTTTCTTTCACATATATTTTTCCTCTACCTAGGAAAGCTTCAGCATTCGTAGAACAAAAATCAATACTCTTACTGTAATCAGCTAATGCTTCTTCATAATTTTTCGAAACATAATGCATGTGGCCTCTACGCTCATATGCATGCGAATGTTTTTCATATTTAGCAATAGCTTTATTCAATGCAGCCATTGCTTCCGTTTCTTTACCCTTTTCCTTCATCAATGCCCTGCCTTTCAGAAACGCTTGTACGCTTACCCGATCACTTTTCGGTTCAACTTGGCCACTATTCAAAATCTTCCCTTCATTAGTCATCCATGCATTTAATTCACCTGCGACAGCAAATTGTGCAACGTATTCTAATAAATCAAAAGAATTCTTCCAACTTTTGTTGGTTCCGTGGGTAATAAAACGAGGGATGGTAAGTGCATAAGCCTCTTCGTCGAAAATTTCCTCTTCGTCGAATAGAACATCAGCCTTGTAGTAATTCTCTACACGGTGCTGATACATTTTGAGTGCTTTTTCGTAGCTTTTGGGGTTTCCAAATTCTAAACGCCCTTTAAAGATCGATTTATAAGTCATCTTGCTGTTTTTGAGGAATAGTTCCAAGTAATAAAAAAATCTGCCAGGGAGAAGTAGATTATTTCAAGTAAAGTTAAATCATTGTATTTTATAAAAAAATACTTCCCACTGAGTGTAGTGTTCCTCAAAAGATGGATTCTAAAATCCACTTTAATACGAATATTTTTTGTTTCGTAGTGTTTTTCCTTGGGCACTGTCCTTTTTATAATCGTCAATAGTAACGATCATAAAAATAGATTGTGCTACACACAGTTTTCTCACAGTAAATAAATTCTTTAGGTAATAACTCTCTCTTATACCTATTGATGGGATTAACTTTGGTACAAATATTTAACAAAGTCCGGATTACAAAAATCGCATTTTTTTTTGGAAAAATCAAAAATTAATCACACTTTGCACGATTTTTTTCTTCATATTATTTATTTTTATAATAAATAATACTATTTATAAGTGGAATTTTGTCTTTATTTACCTTTAAAACAAGATTTCTAGTCAAAAAAGTTCCCAAAAATAAATTTTACTTTTTTAAAAACAAAAGCATCATTTCAGACGAAAACCGCAATAAAAACAACACAAAAGCAGAATTGAAGGGAGATTTGAAAAAAATAATCGTGCTAAAAAAAGCTAAAAGAGAACAAAGTTATGCCCAGACTTTACATCCTTCAGTACAATTAGTGCATATGTCAATTTGATCTCGACCTTGTAGTATTTGTGTTCTAAATTGATGGTATTGACTGCCTTGCCACAATTCTTTAAACGAATTTTTTTTCAAATCGCCTAACCGATGCTCTGCATCTTTGTCAAAACAACAAGGTACCACCAAGCCATCCCAGGTAATCACGCAAGAATGCCAAAGCTTCCAACAATGATTCAATAACTCATTTTTCACTTCATAGGTACCATCTGCTTTTTTCCGATAACGAGCATATTGCTCTATCGTAGGAATCAAAGAATTGCCATGTTCATAATCATAGACCTGGGCGGTCTTCAACTTTACTTCATCTACTCCTATTTCTTCAGCCAATTTATAAATATCCGGTATTTGATGTTCATTTGGTTTGACTACCAAAAATTGAAAAATAATATGTGGCGTATTAGATTTCAGCTCTTTTTTCCATTTAACAATATTTCTAGCCCCTTTTAATACATTTTCCAACTTTCCTTCCTTACGATAATTTTCATAAACCTCTTGAGTTGTACCATCAACTGATATAATCAGTCGATCTAAACCAGATTCAATGGTCTTCTTCGCATTCTTATCATTTAAAAAATGACCATTGGTTGAGGTAATGGTGTAAATTCCTTTTTTTCGAGCATAGCTAACCATATCCAAAAAATTAGGATTGATATAGGGTTCTCCCTGAAAATAGAAGATTAAGTACAATAGGTTTTGATGAATCTCGTCAATGGTATCTCGAAAAAAATCTTCTTTTAAATTCCCTGTAGGACGACTAAAGGCACGTAAACCACTGGGACACTCTGGACACCGAAGATTACAAGCCGTTGTTGGTTCCATAGAGATAGTCATTGGCATTCCCCATTGTATTGGCTTGCGACTCCACTTGGTCAGATAGAATGAGGCAATTAACTTTCCTACATTCCAAATCCGTCGTGGGGTCAGTTTTTTAACAAAATTAATCGTATCCGTAACGTACAATGACATATTAAGTGGTTTCTAAGATATAGTAGCTTATTTAAAACAACTATTTGAACTTGTGACGAAAAAAAATGAAAAGTAGTAACCTAATTTGGTTTAAAAAATTCAACATCATATCAAAAATATCTTTCTTATTTCTATAAAAAATATCTCTTCTAGCTATGATGATCAGCTGATTAAACCCCTAAATTTTCCATAATGTTTTAGAAAACTCTATTTTTCATTCATCTGCATCGTCACACTAATTCACTTTCCCTGCTTTCTTTTAAGTCTGTGCTATTGTGACAAAGGTATATTTATTTTAAATTGAATAGAAATTAAATAGTTGTGACAAAATGAAAATACTATACTTCACGATTATTTCTTTTTTGGTTTCTTTCTCTAATCTTTCTTCCTCTAAGAAAGTTGTTGTCCAAATCATCCCGATTAATCACCATTTAACAACTGTCGAAACTACTTTAAAAGAAGTAGTTGAAATAGCTAATTGCGAAAGCTATGAGATTCAAATTGAAACAAGTATTTTTTTCGAATCTGGTGAAGAGCAAATTGTTGCTTATGGCAAAAAACAAGGGTATTACGATTTGGCCACTCATTTTTCTTTCGATGAAAAAACATTAAGGATTGCACCGAAAAGAATTAATACGAGCATTTTTACTCAAGGTGAAAAAAAAGAACTGCGACGGGAATATCGAATCTTCCTTCCGTCACACTTGTACTATATGGGGGAATCTTGTCAAGAATAACCCAAAAACTTAAAGATTCTATTCTTATTTATCTTCTTAAATTCTAGCATATTTTCACTGCTTCCTTTGTTCATTTTTTTTTACACATTATAATTTGGTTTACTATTTGTTATTTTTGTAATTGTCTTTTTTGACAAAAAAGACAATTCTGCATTGATATAATTTATAAAGCTGTTATATAAAATAAAACAAACGCATGAAAACTAATTTTATCGCTCTATTTATATTCCTATTTTGCTTAAATCATTTAATTGCCCAAGACTGCGAAAGGCCTAGTGCAAATCAAAATCTAAGTACGAACAATATTCAGGCTAATCTAAATAATTCTGCTGTATTAATTGATCAAAGCAATAATCCTATTGGATTCGGAAATAATACCTTTCAACTGAATGCAACGACCCTTTTTGCCCACGGACTCTGGTTCGGTGCACTTGATCAGCAAGGAAATCTAAAATTATCTGCCGAAACTTATTTTGACGATAGTACCACACAATTTATTCCAGGCCCATTACCTGGTCTTGGAAATCCTAATCCTACAACTTGTGCTAACTATGATCGTTTTTTTAAGGTTACTAAAAGTCAAATAGAAAATCATCTTGCTGATTTTAATGATAATCAAATCATTAACGATCCTATTCCTGATATTTTTGGCTGGCCAGCTATAGGTAATCCTGAATTCGAAAATATCAACGGCTTTTCATTGCCCAACATAATAACTGGTTTCGCTCCGTTTCATGATCAAAATAACGATGGAATCTATAATCCCAATGATGGAGATTTTCCTCTACCTGAAGCAGTAGATGCAAGCAATATACCCGATGAAATTTTATGGAGTATCTTTAATGACGCTCTTTCAGAGCAACCTCTAGAGATTGAAATACAAATGACCGCTTGGGCTTTTTATTGTTCTGACAAACTAGCATTAAGTAATACTATTTTTACTTCCCATAAAATCATCAATAAATCTGGAGCAGCTTTATCTGATATGCGCATAGGTTCATGGACAGATTTTGATATAGGATGTCCTTTTGATGATTATATCGGATCTATTCCTTTGCTCAATTCTTTTTATGCCTATAACAAAGATTTTCGTGACCGACAAAGTTGCAGTCCTTACGTATCCTTAAGTAGAGAACAAACCATGTCCATAACTTTTTTGAATCAGGAGCTCTCTTCTTTCATTAACTTCTTCTCGCTTGGATCTCCGAATATTCCACTGGGAATGCAAGATCCTGAAACCCCTCAAGAACATTACAATTATCTAAATAATTCTTGGAAAGACAGTACTCCTTTAACTTTTGGAGGAGATGGATATAATGCAAACGGAGGTACTCCAACTCCTTTTGCTTTTCCAAGTAATCCTAACGACCCTAATGGATGGTCGATGCTTAGTGCTTTTCTACCCGGAGCGGATCAAAGAGGATTAGGAGTTGTTAATATTGATAATTTCGAAGCAGGAGAGACTTATGTCTTAGATATTGCCTATTCCAGTCATCATCTTAATTCAGCAAATAGTTTTGAGCTCATCGATCCTATGATTACTAATATATCAGAATTACAAAGTATTTATAACAATCAATTTCAAAGTAATTGTACGCCTCTAGAAATTTGTGAAGAAGATTGCGTTTGGCCAGGCGATGCCAATGCTGATGGCATTGCCGATTATAAAGACCTGATAGAAATCGGTTTAGCATTTAATGCGCAAGGCCCTAGTAGACCTGGTCCTATCGGTTGGAATCCTTTGGCTAGTGACAATTGGTCTGATAATTTTATTGATGGCACAAATTATAAACATGCAGATTGCAATGGCGATGGAGTGATAAATGAAACTGACTTTGAAGAAATCACACAATTTTTCTATAATAATACTCATGATGATTATCAAGAGATTAATGAGTGCAATGAGGGGCCTCAATTAACTATTGAAGATCTTTTTAACGGTGGTCCACTTGATACAGTAACCTTTGGAACAGCTGTAGAAATACGTAATAATTATTCTGGTATGCTTTATGGCCTTTCATTTGAAATAGAATATGATACCAATTATATTGATTTCATTGGTCTGTTTCTTAATGCTACCCCTAGTCCTTGGAATGACAATGCATCTATTCAATTTACTTGGGACACTGAAGATGACAATCCATTGGGGAATTCATATGACTATACTGCTGTAAGAACCGATGGTGTCAACTCCATGTTAACAGAGGGTATAATTCTTTTTTTAGATATAAGAGCTAAACAAAATTTACCTTTATGGTATCCTCCCGTTACTCAACTCAAGTTCAAAAATGTGCGTGCCGTCCTCAATGATGGAACTCCAGTTGAATTTGGTGGCACGACTACCGATTTAATCTTTGGAAATTTGACCTCTATTCCTCAAGTTTCAAATGATCTGCCCATTACCATTTATCCCAATCCTGTATCTGATAAAACTCATGTTGACTTCAATGGTTTTTCTACTGACTTGGTTCAGTTAATGGATACAAGAGGTAGTTTAATAAAAACTATTCCAGCGAATCAATTAGATGCCATAGATATCGATTTATCGGATATTCCAAATGGAGTTTATTTTTTAAAGGTCATTGGTGAAAACCAATTTGGAACTTTTAGATTGATTAAGCAGTAATACACAAGTAGCAAAGCAATTTAATTTAAAAATAAATTTGTTTTGTTACTTATGTCCGATTAATGTGAAGCTGTTTAAAAATAACTTTCGTCAAAAGACTTGAAAGCAAAGGATTGATTATTAGACTTTATCCACTTCCTTCTGTACTTTTGTCACCAATTTTTATAAAATGAGCTGGATTACTTATTTGTATAATCGATTTTTTAAAGAAGAAGAACCTGATCCGATGAAATACCTGATTGTAGGCCTTGGGAATATGGGCGCAGAATATGATAATACAAGACATAATGTTGGATTCGATGTTGTTGACCAACTGGCGAAAGATTTTGAAGTTTCATTTAAGAATGCGCAACTCGGAGATGTCGCTGAATTTCGATTTAAGAGTCGAACTTTTGTTCTTTTAAAACCTTCGACTTATATGAACCTTAGCGGAAAATCAATCCGTTATTGGTTACAAAAAAAGAAAATCAATACTGAAAATTTACTCGTCATTGTCGATGATAAAAATATTGATTTCGGAAGTATACGCTTGCGCGGAAAAGGAAGTCATGGTGGTCACAATGGATTAAAAGATATCGAATGCATCCTCGGCGGAAACAAATATGCGCGCCTTCGAATAGGTATCGGAAGTGAATTTTCAAAAGGTCGACAAATTGATTTTGTACTAGGCACTTGGTCTTCAGAAGAAGCTGATCAGTTACCTAAAATACTAAAGGAAGGTGGCGAAGCGGTAAAGAGTTTTGGAGCTATTGGTTTGGCGCGAACGATGAATCAATTTAATAAAAAGGGAAGTTAAAAATAAATCTGAATTATATCTTGTTGTCATCCTGAGTAACCCAATGTTAACTCTCACATAAAATTGTAGTGATGACAACTAATTATCTGATCCGCAAATTTTTAAACACTGACTTAGCAGATCGCGCGGATTGCACAGATTCTCTCGCTAACGAAGTCTTCAATCGTATACGATAGCTGGAAAATCAGTGCAATCGAACGAAAATCCGCGTAACCTGTGAAATCTGCAAAATCTGTGTTCTAAACGATCACATAATTTTCGGGAATTCAATTTGTCATAGATAGCGACTGAAAGGAGTCGAAGGAGACAATCATAAAGCCCAACCTAATTTCAACAGGAGCGGAGAAATCCATTTTAAAATCCGTCCAATAATAATTCATCTAGAGTTTTTGCTAATAAATCGTCCTCTTTTTTTTGTTTTGAAAAGCCTCTAAATTTTTCAAGCTCTTTAAGTCCTTTCTCAATATCTAAATGTTCTTGCTTTTGAGAAAAGAAAATTCCTTTTTCCAAAAATCGTTTTGCTAAATATTCTTGCTCTGTTTGACCTGGGGTAGGAATCAATATTGCTTGTTTATTTAAAGCTGCCAAATCCATCAAACTACTGTAACCAGATCGACACATCACCACCTTGCTAGAAAGAATCACATCATTTAATTTTTCTGTAGTCATATAAGAAATAATTTTCATATTCCTTTCTGTTCTTTCAACATCACTTATCCCTGACAAGCCTCTAACAAGCAGTGTTTTAATATCCGCGTTTTGGATTTGCTTTATGATCTTTTTTTCTAAAAAAGTACGTTGTGGTTCCGGTCCCGATAATATGATAGTCAGATCATATTTCAGTTCCATTGGATAAATTTTCATCCTTGAAAGTGGACCAATAAATCGTACTTTTTCTAAGTTCCTTCTCCTAGATAAATCACCAGCTAAAGTCGGTTCTTTTTCAAAATCTGGCACCCAACATGCGTCAAATTTTTTAATCAATCGATGATTCAAAAGAGCCACTATTTTCTCTAATGGAGCAAATGGAATTTTAATATTTAATTGGTGAGTAATAAAAATATTTTTAGTTCTTGAATGCCAGCAACCAAAACGATTATCCGAAAGGATGATATCAATCTTTTCTCTCTTTACTAACTTTTTAATCGCCTGATGTTCTTGCCATATCGCCCACTGAATTCGTGGTAATTGCCAAGCCATGTTCCACATCATATTTTCACTTTCATATCGAATCTGATAAGATGGGAGTCTAAAAATTTTCAAGCTTGGAAATTCTTTTTGTAGCAATAAAAAAGCATTTCCATCGGAGGCAAGAAGAGGAGTATATCCTCGTGATTGAAGCGCTCGAATAATAGGGATACATCTAGTTGCATGTCCTAGTCCCCAAGCTAGTGGAGCAATTAATATTCGTTTTTTATGATGTAAATCCGAAATAGACTTTAAGATTTTTTATTTTTAGGTAAAGATTAGAAAAAATGAAGGTAGCAAAAAAGAAAAACATTTTATCTACGACTCCAAGGAATCGAATCCTGATTCTTTGTTTCTGGAGTTTATTGATTATTTGTCTAGTTGGCTGTCGTGCAGCAGATTGTGGTTGTCCACCATGATTGATGAATGAAAATTTAAATCCTCTCTGCTATAACGACGAACGACGTTCCTTTCGAGAAACGTCGTTCGTAAATAATAGAAAGATCATCTAAAGTTCGACAGCAATCTATACTCTAATTCAACCGAATTTCATCAT
>CAYTVR010000002.1:0-109827 GCA_964441245.1 uncultured Saprospiraceae bacterium
ATATTGGATATTGGATATTGGATATTGGATATTGGATATTGGATATTGGATATTTCTCAAACTACTGGTTTTGCCAAATTAGGGCTTACAAAACCATAATCGATCAGCAATATACAATAGAGTTTATGACTAAAGAATTTGTATGGAGCCCAAATGATCTTTTAAACCCAACTATCGTCACATCCTCACCATGATAGCTAAGGCTATCAGGTTCCGGGTGTTCCTCAGCTGGCTTCAAAACCTCTATTTGCTTCCTATACAAAATCGCTAGTCATCAACTCTAATAATCATTTAACGGTTTCCAAAAATATCTTTTCCTTTTCTTTTGTGGAGTATAGGTGCTGGTGTTGGTGCTTTTTCATAGACGTGATCAAATATTTTATCCACATAAGCCCAACGATTACCATCTAGTTTATAGCCTTTATAAGAGCCGTCTGGCAGCATGGCAATTTGACCTTTGAGTGGTCCAGAGCCTGGCATGAGGTTAGGCATAATGATGACATTTAAAGACTCGTCATAGTTGAGTCGAATGGTTGTTTCTGCACTATAAGTCAAGACCAATCTACTTTTTGTAAGGTCAGGACGATTGGGTTCTGTGGGTTCAAAAACTGGTGCTCCGAAAATGGGTTGACCCTCTTCAAAAGTGAGGACATCAATCAATTTTCTTTTATTAAAAAATTCATAACTATCGAATCCAAACAACAAATAATACTTGCCTTCTTTACCTTCAAATTCTTTAACATTATAATACAAAGCACCATACCAGCTATCTGCTTCTACAATATCAGTTTCTAATTCTTCAATTTCACCAGATTGATCTTTTAATACATGGACAACTGGTGAATCACTATTGGTTTGAATGATTCCAAAATAGGTGTAGGTATTGATATCTTCATATAATTGCCACGTGAGAATTCGGAAAGTACTATCTGCTGGATAAAGAATGGAGACTGATTGAAGACTATCAAAAGGATATGCAAAAGTCTCTTTTTGAGTCAACATTTCTTGTAGTCCCTTTTTTAGATCTTGCGCCGCTTTTTGACGATTGCTAGCAATCGTATCTTTTAACAAAGTCTCGCCAAGCGCAATAAAATCATTTTCCCATTTTACAAATGATTCATTTACAAGCGGTTGGATGCTATCTTGCTGGCTCACTTCTTGTGCGAAAGAGCCACCAATGAAAAGGAAAATTAAAAAAAAGGAGCTGAATAGTTGATTCATTTTTGTAATATCTGTAGAAATTATTAAATTTACATAACCGCTTCTAATTTTAAACGAAAGTTTATATTGGAAAATTGCCAAAATTCAGGCAATAAACACACCATTTATTTTAAGGAATTGTGAAGAAATAGATAAGCTTTGCTTTATAGCAAAAATTACACTTATCCGTTTTGGAGTCAATTTTCTACAGAACTCCCAAATTTATTTATCGCTTAAACGTTATCGAAAGATAGAATCTTATTGATGAAAATCGATAAACACCCTTTTGCAATTGGTGAACTAAGATATCCCATGTCTATTATATAGTAGACATTTTATACGCGCTCTTTATGCATCGTTCGTAAAGAGCGTTTTTTATTTGGGATATAAGTAAGATATCTCGTTCTTGACTTTAAGATAAAAAACGATCTTTATAGTTGTATAGAAAATTACGGAGAATGGAATAAAAATTTCTAGAAAGGAAGATCAAAATATTGATAAAAGAGGTTAACTCATTTAAAGTCTGAGTACAAGCAACTATTAACCAAATACCAAGGCTTAAGTCTTATCGATGCCGACGTCGTTTATTATTTTTATAATCCATAAAAATAAATTCTCCTAGTCCTTGCAAACTACTATAAAAAGCTTTGCCATTATTGGCTTTTGTAAATTGTTCGACAAAACTCACTAGGTGAGGATCACGTGCAATCATAAAAGTCGTAATTGGGATATCAATCTTACGACATCGAGTAGCTAAGTTGAGGGTACGCCCTACAATTTTACGATCTAATCCAAAGCTATTTTTGTAATATTTTTTACCTTTTTTGATGCAAGTGGGTTTCCCATCTGTGATCATAAAGATTTGTTTATTTGGATTTCGACGTCTACGCAGCATATCCATAGCCAATTCCAAACCAGCAACCGTATTGGTATGATAAGGTCCGACAGTTAAGTAGGGTAGATCCTTTATTTTAATTTCCCAAGCATCATTTCCAAAAACAAGGATATCTAAGGTATCTTTTGGATAACGAGTGGTAATTAATTCTGCCAAAGCCATGGCTACTTTTTTGGCGGGAGTAATACGGTCTTCGCCGTAAAGAATCATCGAATGAGAGATATCGATCATTAAGACCGTACTCATCTGACTTTGTTGAAACGTTTCTTGGACTTCAAGATCATCATGGGTCAATTTGAAATCATCGATTCCATGATTAATTTGCGCATTTCGGAGTGATTCAGATATGGCAAGAGATTCTAGTTTATCACCAAACTCGTAAGGTCGACGATCAGAGGTAGATTCATCTCCTTTTCCCACATGTTTGGTATTGTGTTTACCGCTTTTGGCTTTTTTGAGTTGAGTGAATATATCTTCTAAAGCCTGCTGTCGCATGGCTATTTCCATTTTTTTGGAAGGAACAAATCCAGGGTTTTTAGGATCTGGTTGTTGAATATATCCTTTATCGATCAGTTCTTGGATGAAATCAGCTAAACCATATTTTTCATCGGTCAACTTATATTCTTTATCTAATTCGGTGAGCCAACTGAGTGCTTCACTGACGCTTCCTGAAGTATACACTAAGAGCTCCTTAAAAATTTTGAGCAACTTATTAAATGAAGAACCTTCATTTTCACCAGGTATATATTCACTAAACTGCCAACCGATCATGGAAATGAAATTTTAGATGTATGTAAATGAAGTTCAGAAAAAGCGTGCCTGTTAAAGAAACCAGCAGATTAATATAAGCACGGCATCATGTAAATGCATTCTTTTACAAGGCAATTATCCTTTTAAAAAACCGAGTATTCGCTAACTATTTTCAGTAGATGGCCTACTACAACAAGTTTCTACTAATTTAAGATAATCAGGTCGATCAGAAGCCAATCGATGAATATAGCTTTGTTTGATTTCTCGATTTTGTAATAAAAAGAGGCCAGGCATTTGAGTAGAGTCGCCGAGTTGTTTGGATACTTCTACTTTGAAGCCATCTTTTTTATTAGCGGCATATCCTCTCACCCAAGTTCGTAGGCCATAAAGTTGAGAAAAACTTCCTTTAGTAATCCTAAAAGCTTTATAATATTCTTGTTGAGGATCACTAATATGTGCTAGTCCTGTGAGCTTAAAGGCTTCAAAATATTTGTCTGCCACATCATTTTCTGCCATATGGACGAAAATAATTCTCGCTCCTTTAGATTCTATTTTCTCTCGTTGCTCTGCGATATCGCTGAGTGCTTCTTTACAGAAAACACAACCAAAATGACGTAAAAAAACAATTAAAACAGGTTGCGATTCTGAAATTTCCGCTAATTTTTCTCCAGTATTCGTGGTAATCTTTTCTAGTATTGCTGGGTCTATTATCATAAGTATAAAAAGCTTTGTCCAACCAATATAGGTTAAACAACTTTATTTGCCTAATGTTTTTGAGAAGAATAGAAGAATTGTTAGAATTTTACAAATTAACTTCAGTTGAAGCTTAAAAATAGCTTTAGAGGTCTCTTTTAAAGTCAGCGTATTGTAAAAAAACATCAGATATCCACTAGTGATATGATTTATTGTACTTCATTTAAAAGAATAGCGAGAATTTAGTGAAAGGTATTTAAAACATTCATTCTTAGCTTATTATGAATGTAAAGGTTGTGGGAAACTAAGAAGTTAAGGAGATTTATTGAACGGTTTTGTAACTAGAAATCATAGGATTATTGATTTTTCTAGTAGCCTTACTTTTCTTTTTAGAAAAAGAGAAGTTTTTTGCCCAAGTAATGGCCAAAACGGCTATGATCAGTGCATAATTAGTTTCCATTATTTCATCAATACTAGAGAAGGTATCGATAGGGTAATTAGCGGTAGCTTGAATGAATATTTTAGCGATAATCAGATTGGTAATCATTAATGCTCCTAGCCAAAGTGGCGCAATGGGCATCCGAAGCGTTTGAAAGAAATTTCGAAAGAAACTAGAAAATTTATTTAAAAAAGGAATGATGACCATTAGTGTAAACCAAAAATAAAAGAAAATCCGCCCAGGATTAATGACTAATAGCCAGGCAATAATACCGCCATGTTCTTCACCCAGGTTGAGGTTGAGGCCGTCCATATTATGAAGGTTGGTCTCCTGTTGGAAATTCATCTTTTCAATAGATTCAGGTGTTTCCCAATTGAAAATACGTTGTCCCCAGCTTATTTCTTCCCCAAAGGCAACAAAAAATAGGATACCACATACCAAAAAGATAAGATTTCGATTGGTTTTGAAAAATCCAAAATCGTTACCAACACCTTTAGATCGGTACCAACAAAAAACAAATAAAATGGAGGAGACCAAAAAAGCTAAGGCGCCTATGGTTTCGAAGAAGCCATCTTCATTGGTTAAAAACTCATTATTATTGACATCTACAAAGGTCAGGAAAAAGGAACCAAAAATAATGATCAATAGTCCAGCGGGAATTAAATAATCTCTTTTCATTACAAAAGTTTGAGTATGAACAATAAATATACCGTACACCGAGGGAGTACATATAGTTAATATGGTAATGAATGTAGTTCTTTTAAAAGGGTTTTGGGAGGGAAATTAAGCCTAAATTTATATTAAATAGAGCTAATTAAATTCAATATACGAAATTAATCAATACAGGTCAAATTCCCAAAAAAATAGATAACTAATTTTTATAATACTTGAAAATTAACATAAATGTATATTGCATTGGTAGTTAATTACTTTTAAAAGTAATTAAATTGTCATGCAAAATTATTTAAAATAAAAAAGCCGAAAATTATATCCTAATTTTCGGCTTTAATACTTGGTTTTAAGGAAAGGATCAATGATCCATTAACCTCTACGAGTCCAATTTAAAGGTGATTGATTAGCTAATTTTCATTTTTTTGAAAGTCTTAATCACATCTTTAACGTGTTTTGCAGATTTGTGTAAAAGATTGGTTTCTCGTTTGTTGAGTTTTATTTCTAATAACTCATTGATCCCATTTTTACCCAATTTAACAGGTACACCTAAGAAAATATCTTTTAATCCATACTGTCCATTTAGTAAGGCACAACAAGGGAAAATTCGATTTTCATCTTTAACGATTGCTTCTACCATTTGAGCAGCAGCAGCACCTGGAGCATACCAAGCAGATGTTCCCATCAATTTAACCAATTCTCCACCACCTTTTTTCGTTCTTTCGACGATTGCATTCAAGGCATCTTTTTCAATCATTTCCGTCACAGGAATACCCGCAACAGTCGTATAACGAGGAAGAGGCACCATAGTATCACCATGACCTCCCATCAATACTGCTTGAATATCTTTAGGACTTACATTCAACTCAGTTGCTAAAAATGCACGATAGCGAGCAGTATCTAAAATACCAGCCATACCAAATACTCGATTCGGTTTCAAACCAGAAGCTTTGTAAGCTGCAAAAGTCATGACATCCAATGGATTAGAAACCACAATGATGATTGGATTCTTAGAATGTTTCATGATTGACTTAGTCACGGAAGAAACAATTTTCGCATTGGTAGAAATTAAATCATCTCGACTCATTCCTGGCTTACGTGGAATCCCCGCAGTGATGACTACGATATCTGAATTTTTAGTTTTTCGATAATCAGAAGTACCAGTTATTTTGGTACTATAATAATCGATGGGCGCTTGCTGCCAACTGTCTAATGCTTTACCTTTGGCAAAATCACCTTTAAGGTCTAGTAGTACGATTTCGTTAACAATATCTTTGTGTGCTAATACATTGGCTACAGTAGCTCCAACGTTTCCAGCTCCAATTACGGTTACTTTACTCATGATGTAGTACTTGAATTATTTTGGTAAATAAAAAAAATGGCTGAGGTTTAGAATTTCAAAATTTGACTGCAAATGTATGTAAAATTTCGCTGTTATGTTGAAAAAAGGATAAGAATTTCAAGATGTATCTTTGAGTACAAGCAAAAACTATAAACAAGACTTTACAAACGACTTTTATTTGTCAAATTAACGAGTGATTTTTCTTATTTTTATGGAGAGGTTATTGCTTTTATCCATTTGGCTTTTTATACAACGATAATATAAACACAATGAGAAAAATTTATCCACTCTTAGTGATATTTCAAGCTATTTTCTTTTTCAATATACAAGCTCAATATAGTACCTGCGGAACGACAGATCTTCACTTGATCAAAGATCGCTTGGCGCAGAATCAACAAAACTATGGCCACACTGCTTTTCCAGAAATGATGCAATACGTTCCGATCCAATTTCATTTGGTGGGCGACAACAATGGCAAAAATCGGATTCCAGAAATTCAAGTGCTAGATATGATGTGTATTCTCAATCAAGAATATGAGGATCAGGAAATCCAGTTTTATATCGTCAATGGTACCTTTAATTATGTCAACAATTCCGCCATCAATAGCAATCCCAATCAAAATACTTCTGCCATAAAAGATTTAAGAACTCCGAATGCGATCAACGTATTCGTGGTGAATGAAATTCAATTTGCAGGAGCGGCTGCTTATTATCAAAGTCCAGCTGGATGGAATGGAAACGACTTTATCGTTGTGGCTCGATCTTTTGTGTATGGTGAAAATGTTTTGCCACATGAGGTGGGACATTTTTTTAGTTTACTCCATCCATTTCATGGCTGGGAAAATAATGCTTGGAATGAAGCAGATTGGGGAAATCCAGTCGGTGTCAATGCACCAAGCGATCCAAGTATTTTTCCAACAACTATTTTAAATGAAAAACAAGATGGAAGTAATTGTACACAAGCGGGTGATTTGATTTGTGATACTCCACCTGACTATTTATTTGCTCAACATCCATCTCAAACAGATTGCTCCAACTGGTCAATTGATGTAAAAGATCCAGCCAATATGACGGTCAACCCCATGGAAGAGAATAGTATGTCTTATTTTAGTAATTGTAGCAATTATGATTTTACCAATGATCAAAAGGCTGCGATTAAAAATGACTTGTTATCGTCTCCGAGTAGAGATTATGTTCGTTCATCTTACGTTCCAGATTTGACAGAAATTACGGCAGTACCAACTTTAATTTTTCCATCTAGTGGATCCACCGTTAGTTCTGCTGAATTGGTGGTCCTTCAATGGATTCCATTATTCGAAGCAGAATATTATTTAATCGAAATAGATGTGTCTCTTTCCTTCGCAACATCAGCTTACAGGAGTCAAGTGGTTGCCGCATCTGTCCCCACAGCTATCTTTGAAAACTTACAAGGAAACGCCACTTATTACTGGCGGGTTCGACCTTTTTCGCAATATTATACTTGCACTGGTTTATCTGATCGATGGGAATTTAATACCCCTCAATCCGTTGCTGTTAATGAAATAGAAGCCATTAAAAATTGGAAGATGCTTCCTAATCCTAGCTTTCAGGGAGAACCGATTTTCCTTTCGGTAAATACATCGACTGCCTTTAAAGCGAATGTTTTTGTACATGATTTAAATGGACGACAATTAGAAAGTCGATCAGATGTTCATTTTCAATCTGGCGAAAATTCTTATCCATTATCTTTTGATTTAAAAGAAGGTTTGTATTTTCTCTCTATTCAAAACGAAGAAGGCATTTCCACCGAAAAAATTATGATATTGAATTAGTGACCTGCCTAATTACTTAGAAAGACTCTTTTATCTTAGCTCTTGATCAAAAGAAATGGAAAGAACTCCTTTTTGTAAATTTTGGTTCTTATAGAAATCTTATCTGTAGCGATATTCAATACTGTAATTCAACGCTTCCTTTGGTCGCTTTTTCATCTCATTTTATGAATGTCCATACATGCGTAGGTACAGGATTTCTCAAAGAAGATGATTTTTTTGTATTTTGGATGTTGCTAACTATTTTTCTTTGGAAAATAGTTTAATCGAATGCTTTCTTTTAACTAAAAAGAATGAAGAAAGCAATGACTTGAACAGTCTTGATATCTAAAATGATGATCATGAAAAATACATTCACTCTATTGTTGTTTATCCTATTCGCTTTTAGTTTAAATAATTCTCTATTTGCTCAAAAGCAGCAGACCGATCAAGATTTGGTCAAGGCGGCAGTAGAAGATTATGTTTTAGGACTCTATAATGTAGAGCCAGAAAGAATAGCACGAAGTGTGGATACGACTCTTCACAAACTGGGATACTATGACTACGATGGTGAAACCTACAACCATGTTTTGATGACCTATCAACAACTTTACAAATTAGCTGGACAATGGAACAAAGATGGAAGTCAAGCTGATCAAAAAAGTCTCAGGAAAATTGAGATCTATGAGGTAAATGATCGAACAGCTTCTGCAAAGCTTACCGCTAAATGGGGCATTGACTTTATGCATTTGAGTAAAACCAATGGTAGATGGAGGATCACTAACATTATGTGGCAAAGTCATCCCAAATAGGCCATAATTTTTTTGATAAAAGACAAGGGAATCCCCGTTTGTCGGATTAAATTAAACAAAGAAAATTCCGTAAAGGAAAACACTTTAACACTATTTTAAACACATGAAAGTTTGTATTGCTGAAAAGCCTAGTGTCGGTAGAGAAATCGCTCAAATATTAGGTGCTCGCACTCGCCAAGATGGCTACTATGAAGGAAACGGTTATTGCGTAACTTGGACCTTTGGACATTTCTGTACCCTCAAAACGCCAGATGATTATCGACCCGATTGGAAGAAATGGGCGCTGAACAGTTTACCGATGCTTCCTGAAAAATTTGAGACGAAAGTCATGAAAGATAAAGGTGTTCGAAAGCAATTTGCGGTGATCAAACAACTCTTTAAAAAAGCAGAGGTGGTCATCAATTGTGGGGATGCGGGGCAAGAAGGGGAGTTGATTCAAAGATGGGTAATCAAAGAGGCAAAATACAAAGGGAAAGTATTGAGGTTATGGATTTCTTCTTTGACGCCAGAAGCGATTCGAGATGGTTTTCAAAATTTACAAGATGCAAGTAATTACGACAATCTATATTATGCTGGAAGTTCAAGAGCGATCGGAGATTGGTTGTTAGGAATGAACGCTACTCGATTGTATACTTTAAAATATGGCGGCTTCAAACAAGTCCTGTCCGTAGGTAGAGTACAGACACCAACTTTGGCCATGATTGTTGCTCGACATAAAGAAATTGAAAATTTTATTCCCAAAACTTTCTGGGAATTACAGACCATTTATCGCGATGTTTCTTTCAATTGTCAGAAAGGTCGATTTATGAAAAAAGAGGATGGTTCTGCTATTTTAGCACAAATTGATGGAAAACCATTTGTCGTCATTTCTTCTACAAGAAAAGAAGGAAAAGAGTATCCACCACGTTTATTTGATTTGACTAGTTTGCAAGTTCATTGCAATAAAAGATTTGGCTACACTGCTGAACAAACTCTAAAAATTGTCCAAAAATTATATGAACAAAAAGTAGTGACTTATCCAAGAGTAGACACCACTTATTTGCCCAATGACGTGTATCCTAAGGTACCTGGTATTTTAGGAAAGATGAATGCTTATAATCAATTTACACAACCCCTTTTGGGTAAAACACTTCGAAAATCTGCAAAAGTTTTTAATGATAAAAAAGTAACGGATCACCACGCGATCATTCCAACTGGTTTTGAAAAAAATCTACCGATGGATGAGCAAAATGTTTATGATGCAATTGCTCGACGGTTCATTGCGATTTTTTATCCAGATTGTAAAGTAGCCAATACGACCGTACTTGGCGAGGTAGAGGGTATTCCTTTTAAGGCAACTGGAAAAGAAATTTTAGATCCAGGTTGGCGGGTATTATTTCCCAAACCAGCCAAAAAAACAAGTACAAGATCTGATTCGTCAGGTAGTAAAAAGAAAAAAGAAGAAGAAAAGATTTTGCCCAATTTTGTCGCAGGAGAAACAGGACCTCATGAACCTGCTTTAGTTGAAAAACAAACGCAACCTCCCAAATATTATACAGAAGCAACGCTCTTACGAGCCATGGAGACCGCAGGGAAAAATGTGGACGATGATGAGTTAAGAGAACTCATGAAAGCCAATGGAATTGGTCGGCCTTCAACACGTGCGAATATCATTGAAACACTGTTTAGAAGACGCTATATTCGACGACAAAAAAAGTTGATCATGGCTACCGATACTGGTATTCAATTGATTGATACGATTCAAAATAGTTTATTGAAATCAGCAGAACTGACCGGACAATGGGAAAAGCAATTAAGAGATATTGAAGAAGGTAATTTTTCGGCAAGTCAGTTTATTTCCAATATGAAAAAAATGGTCGATGAATTGGTTGTCGAAGTCAGGATGGAAAAGGGGAGAAGCCGAATTACCAGTGCTGCTCCTGTGGAGAAAACAAAAACGAAGAAAAGAAGAACTAAAAAAGCACCTGCTAATGAAAAGGCTTTATTAGAAGTCATTTGTCCAAAGTGTAGAAAGGGAAAATTACTCAAAGGAAAAACCGCTTATGGTTGTGGCGAATACAAGGCAGGTTGTACCTTTCGACTACCCTTTTCTTTTAAAGAAAAAAAATTACCCGCTACACAACTCAATCGATTGATGGCCAAAGGCTCGACGGTTCAGCTCAAAGGTTTTAAAATAGACGGTCAAAAAGTTGCGGGGAAGTTGCGTTTTGACGAGCAGTTTAACTTGAAATATGAACCCATTTCCAATCAAAGCAAATCAAAGCAAGCAGCTCCTAAAAAATCAAGTGCCGCGGACCCTTTGCCTTGTCCAAAATGTAGAAAAGGAAAAGTGGTAAAAGGAAAAACAGCTTATGGATGTAGCCTTTGGCAAGGCGGTTGTCAATTCCGAATTACCTTCGATGAGATTCGCCAAAAGGCCAACGGCAAAGCTTTGACCAAAGAATTGGTTTGGAAGATTATGAAGGGATAAAGAGGACTGGAGGAAAACGAAAAACTAAACATTTTGCTTGGGTATGTACTCAGAGGTTGAATGAAAATTTGACGATATGCCTTTTGGTGGTTATCCTCTTTCCTTTAAAGACTTATCTTTATTTAAACTTCCTTCCAACATCAAATTTGAAAAAGCGATGAAAAAACTATTAGCGAAAACCTCCAATTGGAAATTGATTATTCCAGCTTTGCTTTGTTGTGTTTACTGTATTATGTTATTCCAAAAGGCACAATCCGAAATGAGTCAAATTTGTGGACATGAAGTGGAAATGATAGATGTTCGTAATAATTATACATTAGATGAAATCAATAATTTTTTCACCAATTTGAAATCCGAGGGAAGACAAATTCATAGACATGCTACGGCTGTGGTTGATATGGTTTTTCCCTTGGGATATGGGATACTTTTTATTCTAATATCTGCCTTCTTTTTAAATAAAATTACACACGACAATTCTAATTGGTTGTACCTTTCTCTATTCCCAATATTGTTAATGCTTGTCGATGTTAAGGAAAATTTCAATACGCTTAATTTATTGGAGAAGTTTCCGAATTTAACTAAGGATATGGTTCAATCTGCTGCTAAAGTTACCTACATTAAATCAATGCTTGTTAATGCCTGTCTGGGATTGATTTTGATTTTAGGAATTGTTTTTTTGATTAAATGGGCTTCGAATAAATATAAAGTCACCAGCAAAAAATAACCAAAGTGGAAATTAAAAGAGTACATTACCTATCAGGATTGACGATTTCCATTTTTATTGGATTCCATTTATTCAATCATTTTATGGGTGTCTTTGGAGTAGAAATTCACCTTGCTTTAATGGATAAGCTAAGGTTGGTCTATAGAAATATAGTGGTAGAATCAATTCTTTTAACTGCAGTAATCATTCAAATTATTTCTGGATTTAAATTATTCTTTTCAACACGAAAGACAAAAAGATTCTTTTACGGTCAATTACAAATTTGGACAGGTCTTTATTTAGCTTTCTTTTTGATGATACATGTTGGAGCCGTATTGACAGGAAGATATATCCTAAATCTAGATACGAATTTCTATTTTGGCGTTGCCGGTCTGAATACCTTTCCATTGAATCTGTTTTTTGTTCCTTATTATGGATTGGCTATTATTTCATTCTTCGGTCATGTTGCTTCCATTCACTTTCAGAAAATGAAAAAAGAAATATTGGGATGGACCGTTGAACAACAATCGAATTTTATTTTAATGACAGGCATCCTTGCCGGATTAATCATTTTATATGGATTGACCAATGGTTTTAGAGGAGTAGAAATACCTGAAGAATATCAGATTTTATCAATTTTGGGATAGAAACCAGTTGGTTGACATGATTTTGTAGGAGTTAATTGATGTTAATATAATGGGCAAGATAGAATTCTCAAAATTGGTGAACAAGATATATTTTTTCGTGTTTACTATCTCATGAAAAACTATCTAATTATCGGTGCTTCTTCTGGAATTGGAAAAGCACTTGCTTCACAATTGGCCGGAGAAGGTCATCAAGTTTATGGTACCTATTTTAACAATGAGTCAGCTTCCGCTGAAAACATTCAGTATCATCATTTAGACGTTACCACTGATTTTGATTTGGATTTTTTGCCAGATCATTTGGATGGGATTGCTTACTGCCCAGGTTCTATTAATTTATTACCTTTCAAACGAATCAAAGCAGAAGCTTTTATAACTGATTTCAATCTACAGGTGCTAGGAGCCGTTAAAGTCATTCAAAAAACCTTGGCCAACTTGAAAAAATCAACTAGCCCTTCTATCGTTCTTTTTTCAACTGTAGCGGTTCAAGCTGGGTTTAACTTTCATTCTCAAGTCGCTATTTCAAAAGGTGCTATAGAAGGCTTGACCAAGGCATTGGCGGCAGAATTTGCTCCAAGCATCAGAGTAAATGCGATTGCACCATCTTTGACTGATACTCCTTTAGCGGCAAAGTTGTTGAACACCGATCAAAAGCGAGAAGCCAATGCACAACGACATCCTTTAAAAAGAATAGGAACACCAGCAGATATTGCAGAAACGGCCGCATTTTTATTATCCCAAAAATCATCTTGGATCACCGGACAAATTATACCTGTAGATGGTGGGATGTCTTCTATTAAACAGTAGTTTTTTTGGTGTTAATGTGTTAACGTATTCACGTACGAAGAGCTTTAACACACACTAACACTAGAATACTTTAACACTAAAACAACATGAAAGAACTTTCAGAACGTGACTTAGACCGAGTAATAGAAATGGCTTGGGAGGATCGAACTCCTTTTGAAGCGATTTTATTTCAATTTCAGTTGACTGAAAAAGAAGTGATACAAACCATGCGTCGAACACTCAAACCTAAAAGTTTTAGGCTTTGGCGAAAGCGAGTAAACAGTGGTGTGAGCCAAAAACATCTAAAAAAACGCAATCCTGATATTGATCGTTTCAAGTGCAATCGACAACGGATCATTTCTAATAATAAAATTTCAAAAAGATAATTTATGTATTTATCCAAATCGGATATCGCTGACCTTGAGAAAGTCAAAAGATTGAATATTATTAATTCTGTTTCAGGTATCAAGCCAGCCAATTTAATTGGAACCCGATCGAATGACGGGTATGCAAATTTAGCGATCTTTAGTTCTATTGTGCATTTGAAAAGTAATCCAGGTTATTTAGGATTTATTATGCGACCGGATAAGGACGTAAGAAGGCATACTTATGAAAATATAAGCGAGAATGGTTGTTTTACGGTCAATCATATTCACAATCATTTTGTAGAACAAGCACATTATACTTCTGCTAAATTTGAAGCAGAGGTTTCAGAGTTTGATGCATGTGGATTGACCGAAGAATACCTTTACGATTTTATAGCGCCTTTTGTCAAAGAAAGTACCCTGAAGATGGGACTAAAACACATGGAAAGCATAGCTATGAAGTCAACAGATACAATCATGGTGATTGGGCAAATTCAGCATTTGATTATTCCAGATCATGCGATAGATGAAAAAGGTTATATTGATTTGAGTAGCATCAATGATGTTGGTATCTCAGGCTTGAATCGCTACTATGAATTGAAAAAAATAGGCGAATTTCCTTATGCACGGGTACAGGAAGTTCCTAAGTTTTAGACTTTTTTAGATAAAGAACTTAGATGAAAAAACAACATTTGCCCAGCAAGATTTGTGTAGTTTGTAAAAAAAGCTTCAACTGGAGAAAGAAGTGGAGCTTGAATTGGGAAGCGGTGAAGTATTGTAGCGAACGATGTAGAAGAAATAAATCAAAAAATAAAATCTAAACTTTTCCTCTCTATTTTCCCTTAAGGGAAAAAAATATGATCGCTTGATCTTAATTAGTATAAAGCTTAAACCTTGCTTCTTTAAACTTAAAGATGCAAGGTTTTTTAAGATAAATATCGATTTGTCAATTAATGTTAGATTTTTTGATTATACCAAGAAATACTGTACTTTTGCTGCCAGAGTTTTCATACTCATTTTTTCTTAATATGAAGATTAAATTTTAAAACAAAATCATCACAATCGTATGAATTTACATGAATATCAGGCAAAAGAGTTGCTCAAAAAATATGGAGTAGTAATTCCTGCAGGGATAATGGTCGAATCGGTGGAAGGAGCAGTAGATGCTTATAAAAAGTTACAGGAAGAAACCGGAACTAAATTCGCGGTCGTTAAAGCGCAAATTCACGCTGGTGGACGTGGTAAAGGAGGAGGAGTAAAAGTGGCGAAAAATGCAGATGAAGTAAAAGAACATGCAAGCAATATCCTTGGAATGATGCTCAAAACCCCTCAAACACCAGGTGGTTTGGATGGAGAAGGAAAATTGGTTCGAAAACTTTTGATCACAGAGGATTCTTATTTTCCAGATTTCGATTCTTGTAAAGAGTTATATGTATCCATCCTAATGGATCGGCAGAAAAAATGTAACGTGATCATTTATTCTACTGAAGGGGGAATGGATATTGAAAAAGTAGCAGAAGAGACACCACATTTAGTACATAAAGAATACATCGATCCTCTTTTAGGATTATTACCTTTCCAGTTAAACAAAATTGCCTTCAACTTAGGCATGAGTGGTACGGGATTGAAAAATATGCGTAAATTCATTCATTCTTTATATCAAGCTTATTTAGGAAGTGATTCTGGCATGTTTGAAATCAACCCAGTTATCATCACTGGCGACGAGCGGATCATTGCAGTAGATAGTAAAGTATCTTTAGATGAAAATGCTTTATTCCGTCACCCAAATTTGGCAGAATTGAGAGATACAGATGAAGAAGATCCAGTAGAAGTAGAAGCGCAAAGCTATGGTTTGAACTTTGTTAACCTTGACGGAAACGTAGGTTGCATGGTAAATGGAGCCGGTTTAGCGATGGCAACCATGGATATTATCAAACTTTCAGGTGGAGATCCAGCGAACTTTTTGGACGTTGGAGGTACAGCAAATGCAGACCGTGTAGAAAAAGCTTTTAAAATTATTTTACGTGATCCTAAGGTAAAAGCGATTTTAATTAATATCTTTGGAGGGATCGTACGTTGTGACCGTGTTGCCCAAGGTGTTGTTGACGCTTATAAAAACTTGGGTAATGTCAACGTTCCAATTATTGTCAGATTACAAGGTACCAACGCGGATATCGCGAAGACAATAATTGATGAATCAGGTTTAGAAGTCCACTCCGCCATACTATTGCAGGAAGCTGCGGACCTCGTAAAAGGGGTATTGGAAAATTAGACTACGTGATACATCCATTAGGCAAACCAAATTGAGTCATTACTTAAAGACTCATCGTTCTCAAAGCAAAATTCGATACGCCTTGAATGATGTATCAAACACAGAAAACGCCTTAAAAGCCCATGATTCCGCGTCATGGGCTTTTTTAGTTATTTGGGATATAGTTCCTTGTTCTTAGTTCCTCGTTTTGATTCATTGTTAACAACCAAAACCAAAACCAAAACCAAAACCAACAATGGCTAGTTATTCTCTTTTTGAACTCAATGAACATGTCCGACGGATTATGGCGCTCAACTTTAAAGAAAAGTTATGGGTTAAGGGAGAGATTTCACAAGTCAGCGAATCGAAGGGACATTTTTACCTGAATCTAATTCAAAAAGCAGAAGAAGGAGAAATGATTGTAGCAGAGTCGCAAGCCGTGATTTGGGCAAAAACTTATCGGAGATTACAACGAAAACTCAAAAAGGAATTGAATGCACTTTTACAGGATGGTGTATCGGTTTTATTACAAGTTCGAGTGGATTATCATGAACGTTATGGTTTGAAATTGGTCATTGAAGATATAGACCCAGCCTACTCTTTGGGACAATTGGAATTGGAAAGAAGAGCCACCATTGCAACTTTAGAGAAGCTGGAGTTATTTGATTTAAATCGAATATTGGCTTTGCCTCCCGTTGTCCAAAAAATCGCATTAATCAGTTCTGAGCAAGCCGCGGGTTTACAGGATTATATTACTCATTTGCAAGAGAATGCATATGATTATCATTTCAATAATTACTTATTTCCGGCAAGTGTACAAGGCATCAATGCAGAACGAGAAATTTTACATCAGTTAAAAAGAATTGCGCTCAAAGCAGATCGATACGATTGTGTCGTGATTATCCGAGGTGGGGGAGCGCGGCTAGATTTAAAAACTTTTGATAGTTTAGAATTGAGTAAAGCGGTAGCGCTTTGTCCATTGCCAGTAGTCACTGGAATTGGTCATGATATCAATGAAAGTGTTTTGGATTTGGTCGCACATACGGCTTTAAAAACACCTACTGCAGTCGCTGATTTTTTTATACAAAAAAATCTACATTTTGAATCGCACATTCATTTATTAGGACAAGAACTTCGAGGATTGGTAAAAGAAAAATTGAATCTTGAAAACGCCTCATTGGAACAAATGGCTCAATTAATTCGCTTTAAAAGTGAAAATTTAATAGCTAGTCAAAATCGTTTGTTACAATACATCAGCGAAGAGATTCCTAGACAAGCGAAAAGGACTTTAAAAAATAAACAACAACATTTAGCTCAGCTAGAACAAATGATACAGTTACTCAGTCCCGAGCAAACGTTGAAACGTGGTTTTAGTATTACATTGAAAAATGGGAAAGTGATTCAATCTATAGATGAGGTGAAAACAGGTGATACGATACAGACTATTTTGAAAGATGGGCGTCTGGATTCAAAGATTGAATAATTCAATAATTGATTGAAAATAAAAAACAATGGCAAAGAAAAATGAAAAGATAACATCCTACGAAGAAGCAATGATTGAATTGCAGGAGATTGTTAGAGATATACAGGAGGAGACCGTCAATATGGATGACTTGTCCAATAAGGTAAAACGTTCTGCCGAATTGATCCAATTTTGCAAAGAAAGATTGCGATCAACTGAGGAAGAAATTGGGAAAAGTTTATTGGAATGATCATGGGGTGAACATGTTAGTTGGTTCAATCAAACCCAAAATGACTACATATTGTTTTATTTTTCTAGTAAGCCCTAGTATAGATATATGGTATGGATTAATTCAAAACAAAAAAATGGCAAGTGAAATAAGATTTAGAGAACTATGTATGGAAGATGTGAATGAACTTTTTAAAATTTATTCAGACAAAGAAGCAATGAAATTCAGAGGAAGTAAGCCTATGGAAAATATAGAGGAAGCTAAAAAGTATGTGGAAAATAAAAAATTACTTAAAGGGGATATTCTTACTTTTAGAAAAGGTGTCGAACTAGAAAAAACAAAGGAACTAATAGGAAGTGTAATGTACAGATTTAATGAGGATAGAAAAAATGAATGTGAAATTGGATATTCAATAGGTCGTAGATTTTGGGGGCAAGGTTTAGGAAAAGAAATTGTCAATACCTTACTTAAAACAATTGAAGAACAACAATCAATTGATACGGTAGTCGCATGGAGCAATAAAGAAAATATAGCATCAATAAAAATTTTAGAAAAGATTGGATTTATACGAATAGAACAAGATGAAAGTCAAATGATTAACCTATATAAATTTTTCATCTAAATTTGGAAACTCAATAATTCATATTAATTCGAACAAACTTATAATGGAAAAATACTTGAATTCGAATCAAGAATCTGGAAGAATATTTTATCAAAAATATCATAATAAAGGAAAAATAGTAATGTTGAATTTGCTAAAGTTTAAACTGAAGGCAGATTATAGTAATCTTGGAAACATAAAACCTGATAAAGAAATATCAGGAATTGAAGCATTTCAATTGTATATGAACTTTATATTACCTGAATTAACAAAATCGGGTAGTCGAATCATTTTTTATGGAGAAAGCAGTAACTATTTAATCGGTCCAGAGGCAGAAACTTGGGACATGGTATTATTGGTTGAACATGAATCTGTAAGCAAGTTTATTGAATTTTCTGATAGCGAAGAATTTTTAAAAAATGTAGGACACCGAACAGCTGCGTTAGAAGATTCCAGATTACTTCCAATTTTAGAAAAAAAAGAAAGTAAATAAAAAAAAACACCTAAAATCAAAATAAGAAATACCATATTCCCTTGCATCCTGAATTTCCACATCTGAAAAAATAGCACCTAAATTATTAGTATAAGGTGAAGTAGACATCGGGTTTACCCCAAAGCTCGGCATAGTATTCTTGTCCTCTTTCTAACTTTACCTTGAGTTCAATTTGTCGAAGCACCAAATTTATTTTGACTACTTGTTTATCAAACTGTAATTCAATCCAACTTGCAAACCATAGGTCAAAGGCTTTGTCGAAAAATTACTGGTACTCACTTCCCAGTTGGTTAAATACTTTGTACTGGTAACTTGAGCAAACAAATTAGTATTTTTATTAAGTTGATAACTATATCGTAAACCAAAGCGTAAACCAAATTGGTTTTTTCGAAATATTGGATTTTCCGTACCAAATTTTTCTATTCGATCCTGATCGTTTAGACGCTTTCCATTTCCGTTAATTTGCATTAAATAAGATGCCCCCAGATAAAAACCATAGGATGATTTACGCATAGTGATTTGATCAAACCGATAGCCCAAACTTAGGGTATGAAATTTTAATTGATTATACTTCACTTCTTTAAGATTACGTATTCCTTGTGCCGAGACTGATTCTCTTTTTACTGAAATAAGATTTCCGGTCAAACTACTATTGGTATATCTAACAGGCTCATTATCCAATTGCACTTCTATCTCATGCGAGCCAACGTAGTCAAATAATTCTTGAACTGCATGGTATTCGTAATCGAGCTGAATTGCATGCTTCTTGTTAAATGAAAACCCTATAGATGGATTAAAGGAATAACCAGGATGTCCGCTAACATAATCTTGATTGATATTGTCTGATCCCATTGTCGTCAAATTGGTGATTCCACCCGCCATGCTAAAAAAGATTCCATTTCGAACGGTATGCTCTTTTTCTTTCTCGCTCAAAGTTGGTTTATCTTTGGATTCAATTATTCTGTGTTGAAAAGTTTTAGGTTCAATCTGTCCTAAGTTTAGAAACGGCAAATGTTCTATCTTATTCAAAGTTGTAGATTGAGCTGTAATATTTTTATTGACTTTTTTAATTCCAGTTATTCTCTTTTGAGCTATGCTTTTATTTTTTTCGGTGACGAAGGAAGTAGATTTTTTGTAAGTTTCTAAAGGCTTATTAATTACTGTATTTTTAAGCGGTTGAGATTTTTTGTTTTTAGGTTGAATAAATCCAGATGTTAAGTTTGATTCCGATTTTATTTGATCTTGTAATTCCTCTATTGGTTGTTTTGTTATACTTGTAAAAATATCAGACTCGAGCTGTTTCTCTTCATCTGTACGGACTAAGGCAGTGGTTTCCTTCTTGTCGACTTCAATCGATTTAGTGATTACCTTTTGAGAATCGCTTTGATTCATAGCCAACCAAGTTACACTACCACAGCCTCCGATTAAAAGCAATAAGAATAAAGGCCAGTATCTTCTCAGTCTTAAAGGTTTCTCCTTGCCCATTTTTCCATAGATTCCGTCCTTCATCTCTTCCCAGTCAAAACCTTCTGGAAGGTCAGCATATTGATCTTCATGATCGTCTGTAAAGTTGGTGTTAAAGTAATCCATATAAATCTTTTTGAATTTTACTTAACAAATATCGCTTTGTCCATTTTTTGGCGCGAGTTAGTTGTGAACGTGATGTTTGTTCTGCGATGTTGAGTTGTTCCGCTATTTCTTTGTGCGTATAACCATCTATCACAGACAACATAAAAACAAGTTTGTAACCAGTTGGCATTTCATTTAAGATCAACTCAATATCTTCTCTTTTCAAGTCAGTAGGCAAGGGGGTATCATCTATCAATTCTTGTGTTTCTTCAATTCCTTTTGCGACGGTCAGAGGTCTAACCTTTCTGATTTGTTGTAAACACTCGTTGATCGCGATTCTTTTTATCCAACCTTTAAACGGTCCTTTATCCGAATCAAAACTTTTAATGTTGATAAAGATTTTTGCAAATATCTCTTGCATCATGTCTTTTCGAAAATCATTATCCCAGATATACCTCTTCACATGACTGTAGATATAAGGTGCACAATCCTTGTACAACTGAGCGTGTCCTCGTTCTTTTCCCTTCTTACACAATAATATGATTTCAGGTTTGATCAACTTTATCGTTTTATTTCGTGAGTAGTTATTTATGTCCAAGCACTTACTTAAGTAGTGAAAAACACTGACCAGTGTTAATGACCGGTCAGTGCTTTTCTCTTGCCTTATTGGCAATTAGCCATAAAATCAAAATATTCTAGAATGCTATTAAAGGTGATTTCATCTCCACTTGGAATTTCAGTAACGGTTACTGGGAAAATAAGAACATCATCCCAGCTATCAGGATTATTACTATCAATATATGCTTGAGCAGCTGAAGCATCTTCAAGAACACCTATAATGCCAGTAGTATTATCCAAATATTCAAAAGGATAAATAATTGAATAACAAGACTCTGAATTTATTAAATTAGAACTAGCTAAAAATCCACTTATAGCAAATTCTTGAATAGGAGGAAAACAATCTAACCAAGCCTGAGATAACTCATCCTCATTGTTTACAACCAATTCTTCACCATCACTATTTACTAAAGTCAACGGGTAAACAAGTTCTAACGCCAACCCTTCTAGCATTGCATTACAATAGTCATCGTGGTTATTAATTACAATTATATCACCATCTTGATTTATCATTTCAAATGGATAAGAAAAGTCCCAACAGTCACCGATTGGATCACCACCTGGTACTTCAATCTCTTCGCAGTCAAAAAGTAAAGTAAATAGTTCTTCATCGTTAGCTGCTAGTACAGTGTCTCCGTCTTCATCGATAAGACTTAAAGGGAATTCGAAAAACAAAGGATCACCCTGAGAAATTAAATCAATAAATTCAGCTTCGTCATTAGCAACTACTGAATTACCATCTATGTCAACAAGATTTACTGGATAAACCATGTCATAGCAAGAACTTTCATCAGAGATTAAATAGGTGGGGAATAAATCTTCACCCCAGCCAGTATTAGGAACACAATTCGCAAAAATTTCTCCTAAAGCTACACCATCAGCAATTGATTCAGTTGTTCCATCTTCATTAGTTATTTCAATTGGGTATACAAAGTCAATAGTTTCTGGCATCTCTTGAAGTACCCCTTGAAAGTCTTCGGAATCTTCAATCGTAACAGTTACACCATTTACTATAAGGTCAAATGGAAGGTGAACAAGAAAACAACCTAAGTCAAGTTCATCCGAATCACTTCTAAGAGTTATTTGAGATATAAGAGGATTGGTAGTTACTACCTCTGGTGTTGGCTCATTAACAATAACGTCATCCATTTCAGAGACTTCTTCCTTCGTGCATGAAGACAAGACTAAGAGTAAAGAAAACATACAAAAGAATAGCAATTTTGAATATTTCATTATTTTAATTTTTTTCTAGTTAATTAAATGTTTTTAATCGAGCTCATCTAACTATATTCATAAATTGCTCTTTTAGCTGCACCTAAAAAAAAATAAATTTCCAACATCTGATATTTAGGTGGATTACATGCTTGAGACGGCAACGCAAAAGATTGATGATCAGCAACTTGAATGTTATTTGACGTTTTTTTGACATCGTTCAATTTCTTTTCAAAAAGAATATTTTTGTCCAAAAGGATCATCCTAAATTCTCAAATCTTTATCTCAGACGAAGTAATCTATAAGGTAAATTCAAACAAGAACTATAGCAAATTTGCAAAAGCCATTTTTCAGAGATTGGCGACATTGTCAGATTATTCAGCGATGGAATTGCCATCCTTGGAGGATTGGTGAGTGAATTGACAGGAAATAAAAAAAGCCAAGAGGCAACAAATAGTATGCGTATAAATTCATAGTATTTATAAACCAATCCCTCAAGGCCGGTTACCCTGCCTAAATTTCTTATTCAAAAATTTAACCTTCGAGAAGGTAGGATTGATAACAAGAAAATATGTAATTTAGATATGGTTAAGTAGTGTACGGAAATTGGATTTACATTAATTTGGGATGAGTTTTTGTTTCAGGCGACTTACAATTTATTCGGTGTAGCCGTAGCTACAGCTAAAAAATTTAAGGAAGTATGGAAGAAAAAATCGCTCAAATTAATAGCAAACTTAATTCTGAACACTACTTAAGTAGGTTGACCATTTAAATTACCAAATAACTAGAGTGCCTTTTGATCCTACTCTGCGTTAGAAATACTCGCCGATGCTAAGGCATCGTCTGTGTTTTCCGCCTTTATTAGCACCAAAATTCATCTCAATTTATTGACAAAATAAATAGGTCAACCTACTTAGCGGCAAGCAGAAAAAAAATGAGATAAATAACAATACATTCTCAAAACAAGATGGTTTTCTGTAATAAATTTTTAAAATTCGTTTTAATGTTGTTTAATCAAATTTTATTAATCAATCTGAACTGCAATAAAATATGTGTTTTAAGATGAATAAATATTTTCCAATAATTGCATTGCTCGTAATTATTTCTTGCTCACCTCCAATAGAAAATAAATTGGAACAGAACCAATTACTACCTTTAACTAAAAATACTTCCATCCCATTAACTTCTCAACATGAAGAAAAATTTATTTTAGATAATTTGCAAGGAATTCATCAAGGAGACTTTACACATATTAATGGCAATGGTTATGAAATAACTAAATTCGTATATAAAAAGAAATTCAATATTAAAACGGTTGAAAAGCTAAAGAAAAAATTTAATATAGAAGAGAATGATCCTGGTATAAGAAAAAAGAATTTACCATTTGACAATATCTATTTTGAAGCAGAAGAAGAACTAATAAAAGGAGTAATCAATAAAATAAAAATTTTTATTGTGTCATATTCCCAAAACAGTACAGTTCTGATTCAATTTAATAACATCTTAAACTCAGATAGTTTATTTGAAAATATATTGATTAAACGAATAGTAAACAATCAGTTGCCTCCCAACATCTTTATGGCAACGGAAATAGACTCCATTCGTTTTGGAAACAGATTTATTAATCTTGGATCAATTTGTAACTGGAAAAATGTAAGAAATATACATTGTCATAGTTATGGTCAAATTATCTGGTCCGAATTTAGGAACAAAATTAGAGCAGAAAGATACCTTAAACGAAGAATTAGAATCCTGGAAGAACTAAGAAAGAATGAACTAATAAAGAAGGAATTAGTACAAGTTCAATTTGAGGGAATTGAAACAACTGCTCAAAAGTTTACATTGAAAGTAAATTTATCTAATTTATCAGAGGAAGCAGCAGGCAATAAACTATTTGTATATTTTATAACTTGTAAGGTAGGGGAAAAATATATTTCATGTATTCTAAATCATTTTGAAGATAAAACCAATCCTCTTGAACTTCCTCCTTTAATAAATGAAGTATTGATTATAAATTAAAAAAAGAAGCGCAAGCACTACGTCATGTAGGCTGGACATAGGGCATCCACATGTACGCATGTACTAGGCATCATATACGAAGTGTTAGTCATGTGAAAAATGAGACTAACCGCCTCTCCTAATAAAAATCAATCTAAACTTGCTGGTCGGACTAGTACATCATCTAGCAAATAATAGGCATAACGAATATCGCCTTCTTCCTTTTGAAATAAGGTAAAATCATCAGGATAAAAATTACCAATTAATAAATACTTATAATTATCATCAGCTGTAAAGGCACCAGAAATTTTATACCAGTCATTTGGCCGATTAGTAACTAACTTCTCTGTGTTTACGACGGGATCAAAATAATAAATACCATATTCCCCTGCATCCTGAATTTCCACATCTGAAAAAACAGCACCTAAATTATTAGTATACGGTGAAGTAGACATTGGGTTGACCCAAAACTCGACATAGTATTTTTGTCCTCTTTCTAATTTTTCCTTGAGTTCAATTTGTACATATTCTTTACAATGTTGGGTGAAAGTCGCGCAGCCATAAGTTTTGATCCCCACCATTCTATTACCAGTACGGGCTTTATGTTGACTAAGATCGTAGCCTTTTCGTGGGGGCTTTAGGAGATTTAATTCACGGTCATAAAGAATATCAGGGGACCCTTCATTTGGGCTAAGCCAATGATCTACTAATGTCTCAAATGTAACATGGTTGGATGTCCAACGATTGATATCTTTTTTTACCTTTTCAAAACTGGGGTTGGGGACGAGATTTTGGGCAGCTAAGCATTGTATAAAGAAAAAAAAGATTGCGGGAGGTAAAAAATACTTCATTACTATAGTTTTATTTCCATAATGTGAAGTTGGTCGAATAGTAACACGTTTTGTAGTGAGATTTTAATTATGAACACTACTGATTTCCCTTGGTCAAAATAATAAACGATCGATAATTTTGATCTTTATTGAAACCAGAATTCAATCGGTACAATGCCCACTTCAAAGCTGGTCTGTTCCTGACCGCCCGCATTATAAATGGTTACTGCTCCTTTTGAAACAAAGTTACCTGCATCTGCTGCCACAATATTATTGGTTTGTGGATCGATAGCAATGGTCGTATACGGATAATCAATAAAGGGAACAGCTCCGACAACCGTTTGTGTAATTCCATGTTGATAAACGGCTCCGCGCATGGTGTACAACATTCGCTCGCCGACATTATCGATCAAAAGGTTTCCTGCACCAGGATCCAGTTCTACTTCAAGAGCCCGTTCGTCATTTTGTAAAAGCATTAAGCTACCTGGTCTTTTAATATTGCCATTTGCATTGATAAAACCTCGACAAATGACCCAAAGGTTATTGTTTCGATCGATGACCATATTTTGCGGACTGAGTCCGACCTCAATCGTTTCTATAATTTCATCTGTCACAGGATTGATTTTTGTCAAAACAGAATCAAGGAAAAAACCACCAGAGTTACTGACATAAATAATATCATCTTTTTTGAGTAATTTTTCAGGCCCCGGTCGTGTAGGAATACTTTTAATCACCGCATTGGCATTTAAATCAATGACCTCAATACTTCCCGTTCCGCCATCTGCACCCCATTGGGAGAGATAGGCTTTATTATTATTGATAGGTAAAAAATATCTAGGTTTATCAAGGTTTGGAATAGAGCCTAAAAACTTAAACGTTTCGATATCAACGACATCAATTCTTCGATTATCTCTAGCCACAATATATCCTCTACCATTGAAAACAGTCATGGATTGAACGCCGTTTCCAAGATTTTGACCATCATTTTCTGTTTGGAAAATGTCTCTGATCACCACTTCTTGCTGTCGATCAAAAAAGGTGATAGAGCCGGTGATCGCAGTATTTTGTTCGAGTCCGCGATTGATGGTATAAATGCCTGAAGTGTAGGACACCTCGGGTGGTTCCTCATCGTCCATATCATCACTTTTTTTATAGCCACAACCAAGTACTAAGGTGGACAAACACAAAACTAAATAGATTCGAAAAATATGATATATATTCATGTTAACCGATTTTTAAATTAATGGACAAAGGTCATGCCTTGTTTTGACGGAATTATACCTTGATGAGTAACATCAAAGCATAAATGATTCTATTTTAAGATAGCAGGGCCAATTAATCAATTTCTTAAGCTTGTGGGCGTTTTTTCTTTTTATTAAAAAAAGGTTGATCCCATCGGTTTTCGGGATTGTAAGGAATACGGAGTTGTATAAAGTAAACCATAATGGCTGTTAAAATACCAATAATACCTCCAGCATATACATCTTCAAAAAAATGTTGAACCAGATAAACTCTGGATAGGGCAACACCGAAAGCCATCATAAAAAATGGGATGCCTAGCCATTTTCTTTTACTTAAAAAAAATGCACTAATGCCATATAAGGCAAAGGCGGATATCGTGTGACCCGATGGAAAACTTGTGGTACCGGATAATAAGTAAACCTGATCAATTAAATTTACTTCATCTAAGATACCTAATTTTTTGAAAAACAAAGCTGGACGATCATGAAGAAAAAATCGCTTTGCAGGATAACTAATGAGTAGAACTACTAAAGCGGTAATTGGAATGAGCATTGCATATCGAATTCGAACAAAAAGAAAGATCAGAATCAAAGATAGATAGCCCGCCAATTCCCCCATGCGAGTGACGTATCTAAAAAAGAAATCTCCCAATGCACTCCTTCGTTCACTAAAATAAAAAATAGCATCTGACTTTTCAATATTAAATAACAATATGCCTCCGAAAATGATGTAGAGGAGTGATAGGATGAAAAAATAACTATTGTCTTTAAAAAATGGGATCATTTATAAGGTGTTCGAATGTAAATAAATTTTCGTATCGTTTACAACTTTTTTATTAAATGAAAAACGAGATCATGATCAATAGAAACTTGCTCTCCATAATTTAGCGAAGTTGAATTTCTACATAAACCATTTCCATCAGGAATGTAGTTTCGTTTAATGTACAATATTTGAGCAGCTCCGTAATCTTTGGTTACCCCAAATCCGATTCCTGCGTATTCCGATACTTTTTTGATTCTGTCTTCCGCTTCTTGCATCAATGCACTGCCGATTCCTTTTCTCTGAAATTTTTTGAGGACATTAAAATCTACCACTTCTGGAATGTTTTTTTCTTTGAATGGTGGATAATTCGATGTCCATTGAATCGTCAAATATCCTGCAAATGTATTATTTACTTTGGCAATAATGATATCTCGGCTTCCTTCTTTTTGCAAACGAAGATACCTTTGATATTGTTCGAGTGGCTTATCCCATCCTTGTTCTGTAAAAGCATGGCTAATGTCTTGGCAATCTTGTATTTCTATTTTGTGAAAACTTAAAGATTCTTCTAGCATTCTTTTGTGGATCTAATGGAAATGATTTGATGGCTGATCAATTAGCGAATGAGTTCATCTTGTTTTTATGATCCTTTGGTCTCTTCCAATTCTTTTCCTTTGCCCCATCGATTTAATATTCTCATGATGAAGGCCGTATACTTATCTGTGTTTAAAATCTTGGAATCATTCATCGCTCGATAAGTCAAGATCACACCGATTGGAAAAAGAATCATACAAGGAACCCAAGAAGCAATGACCGCAGGCATGGCATTACTTTCCGCCACTTTTTTACAAAAAATATTCATGACAATAAAAAGCATAAAGAAAAAGATAGCGACTAAAATGGGATAACCAAATCCACCTTTGCGAATAATCGCACCCATCGGTGCACCGATAAAAAGGAAAATAATACAAACCAAAGCCATACTAAATTTAATGTTTAGTTCGTAGACATGTTTGACCCAAGATTCTTGTTTTCTTTCCATAAAATGAATACTGGTCTCCAATTCATTAGCAACAGATCGGATCAATGGTTTGGATTTATCGATGATTTTTTTTCGGTTTTCTGGTTTAAACAACTGAAGAATACTCGTGACCTTATCTAAGGAATCAAGATTAATTTGAGGATATCCAGTTCTACTATTGAAGCTTTTTTTCTTATTGGGTTTCTTTTTAGGTTTTGTATTTTTTTTATTCGTGGTCTTCGTTTTCTTTTGAGGTTTTTTATTTTTCGACTTCGTACTTTTCTTTGGTTTTGTTTTTTTCTTAGACTGCTTTTTTTTCTTATTCGCTTTTGCCTGAGCTGCTTTTTCCTTACTTTTTTTGATGTTTTTGCTCATCTCAGGATCAGGTGTATGGCCGTATTTATCGTTATATTTTTTAGTGTTTTTTGATTCGATTTCTATCAAACTATCTTTAAGAATATAAATGCTTCTGTTGATTCGATTGTGAATTTTTGATTGTCTTTCTTCAAGAGATTCCGTCAATGAATCAATGGATACTCGAAGCTGTGCTGTGCTTAACATGGTCTGATGAGACTTGAATAGATCCTCCCTAGTTTCATTCAAATCAAATTCGCTAAGGTCAAAAACTTTCCGCCATTCTTTAAAGGAAGTCCGCACAAAAGGATAGGACTTATCTTTCTTCGTATTATTGGCTTTGGTCTCCTGATATTGCGTACCTTTAAAAAGATTCATGATGAAAAATCGTTCATCTTGAGTGGTATACATTTCCCCTTTCTCAGCAGTGATGACACTTACTTTTTTATTATTATAAGAATTGTGATCATAAATGATCACATCTCGAATGGTCTTATTGTCCTTATCTTTTGATCCAATATGGATGATCATATTTTTGAAATCATCATTAAATACGCCTTGCTCCAAACTCAAAGTCGGTTTTTGACGCTTGATATCGTACAAGCGAGATTTGAATTTTAGATTGGCAACAGGAATGATATAGTTAGAACAAAAAAATGAAAAGATGGCAATGCCACTGGTTAAGAAAATAAGCGGCATCATTACTCGTAAGAGTGGTACTCCAGCAGATTTTAAACTGGTCAACTCAAAACGTTCGGCCATATTTCCTAAAACCATCACAGAGGAAATCAATACAGCAATAGGAAGCGCAGTCGGTATCAAAGACACGGACAAGTAAGAAAGCAACTCCAATATGACTAAAAAACTAGCTCCTTTTCCTAAGATATCATCGATATAAGTCCATAGGAATTGCATGATCAACACAAACAATGCGATGAAAAAAGTGGTGATAAATGGCGCCACAAAACTTCTCAACAATAATTTATCAATCTTTTTCACAGATTTTGATCCTCTTTTATTCTACTTAACCGCTTATGTAAGGTTCATGTTGCTGAAATAAAAGAATAATTTCTTAAATGAACCTACCCATTTAAACGATTTTGATGAACTCTCCACATGTCCGTTTTACTATTTATAAAACATTTTTTTGGAAAGATTGGGCAAGTTACTTAGCTCTAGGCGAAAATTCAATAATTGAGGAATAATTCCAGCGGTAAGCGAAAAAAATAAATTCCACAATTTCATTTTAAAAACCAAGTCGATGAATAGCAGGATGGGAATTAAAATGAAATTTATCTTGTGGAGTTTGTTTTTAAGGCGTAACTAATCCTTTTGATCCAAGTTTTACAGAAATCCATAAAACTAGATTGGAACATAGCTTGGTAGGTCAAAGTGAGCCCAATAGGTAAGAGTAAAAGACAGGGTAACCAAGGAGCTAATGAAGCAGAAAGGTGCTGGTTTTCGGCTAACCTTCTGCAAAAAATATCGGAGATAAAGAAAAGCATAAAAAACAAAATGGCGATTAAGATCGGATAACCAAATCCTCCTTTTCGAATGATGGCTCCCATGGGTGCACCAATGAAAAGAAAAATGATACAAACGATTGCAATACTAAATTTTTGATGGAGTCGATAAACTAGTTTAGATTTCTCTTTTGTCTTTTTTTCTTGATATAAACAATTGTTTTTTAGGGTGTTATAAGTTGATTGAATAAGCGTAAATGATTTTTTGAGAAGCCGTTCATGATCCTTTGAATCGAATAAATCTATGAATTGATCACTAGAGGAAAAGGTAGTTTTTTTTTGTCGAAATCCATTTTTAGGATAGATCGAACTGGGGGAGTAGTTGGTCGCTTTCGCTAAATTTTCCTTTTGTATAGAAAAACTTTGATGGATTTGTTGATTTCGATTTTTGATATTTTGATCAATGGAGTCAATACGAGCTTGAAGCTCATTGATGCCTAAGGCCAATGCGTTTTTTTTGAATAACTCCGTAGAACTTGAACGAAGGTCAAACTCGCTTAAATCAAAGACCTTATCCCATTTTTTGAAAGCAGTTCGAACGAAATTCGTCTTATTTTTAGTTTCTTGATACTGCACCCCTTCATATAATTCCATTACTAAAAAACGACGGTTTGCAGTAGCTTGCATTTTACCAGTTTTAGCGGTGATTACGCTTACTTTATTGCGATTTCGATCACTATGATCATATATCAAGACATCTCGAATGGTTTTATTATCTGCATCCTTTTTATCGATCCGAATGACTATATCATTAAAATCATAGTTAAAAACCTTTTCTTCAAGACTCAAGGTTAGTTTTTGATGCTTGATATCATATAATTTGGTTCTAAATTTAAGATTGGCATAAGGCATGATTTTGCTGGAGCAAAAAAAAGAAGCCATACTAATGAGCATGGTAAGAAAAATTAAAGGCCTCAAAACCCGTAGGAGAGAGATTCCAGCGGTATTTAGTCCTACTAGCTCATGATGCTCTGCTAGATTGCCTAAAACCATAACAGAAGAAATTAAAACAGCTATTGGAAGAGCCATTGGAATCAAAGAGACCGACATATAGAAAATCAATTCCACCAAAACCATGAATCCGAAATCTTTACCTAACATCTCATCAATATGCAACCAAAGAAATTGCATGACTAAAACAAACATAGCAATGAAAAAAGTTGCAATGAATGGTGATATAAAGCTGTAAATCAATAACTTATCTAGCTTCTTCATGAAGAATACATTTGAAAAGATGAAAGGCCCTCTATTTCAAACTCGGATTTTGATGACAAATTGTGAATTAACAATTAGGAAAGAGGAATGAGAGATATTCAACAATCAATTTTCATCAGAAAACATTTTAAAAATTGAGTTATACGCTAGCTAAGATGTATTTTATTTCGCTCAGACTCATGAATCTTCCTTACTAAGATTGGATGTGTTTAAATTGATTTTATTAGAGAATCTATTGAAGATTTCCAGATGAATCGGGATTGGATATTGATTGAATGGATATTGAATATTCTTCTGACTCCTATCCTTCCTCTTCCCTAGAAATTAGAAAACCCATTCTTATATGCCGAAGCTAAATAAGAATGGGTTTTAGATATGTTTTGGTTCGAAAACCTCCTTTCGGAGAAAATTCTAATTAATTTAATTTGCGCTTAAGTTGGGTCTTTTTTTGAGGCTTGAGAAGGTTTTTCGGGCTTCTATAAGTGGAGATGGCCCTTTTGCCTCATTTTCTCGGACTTTCACAACTTTGCTTCTGAGTCTATTCAGAAATGTAGAAGATGAAATCCTTGATAATTTGCTTTGTTTTTGATTCTGTTTCATAAAATCCAATTTTTAATTAGGTCTTTTAAAATCAGCTCTATACCCAATGTCGGGCGCTCAAATATAGGTAATACTATTTGATAAATAAAAATTTTTAACGTTCTAGTAGAAATAAAAATTATCCTAATGGCTTGATTTGCGACATAATATCCTAATAAAGTAATGTTTGTGCGGATAATATAGCTTGTGTATCAAGTTTTTACAAAATATAATTTTATTAAAAATTAATTGTCTAATATTTTATATCTAGATACTCAAAGAATAATTAAATAAAAAAAATTAGGTGTTTTTTTTAAATCTGTAACATTTTCTCACCTCCAGTCGTCGTAGTATTGAAATGAGGATAGAAGTATTCAAAAAACAAGTTTTACCCATCAAAGATCAGCTATTTCGCTTTTCGCTACGCATAGTAGGAAACGTGGCAATTGCAGAGGATGTTGTACAAGAAGTTTTTATTAAGCTTTGGGCCAAGAGAGAAGATTTAAGCGAAATCAAGAACTTAGAGGCATGGTGCATGAGGATGACCAAGAACCTTTCTATCGATAAATTACGCTCAAAACATCAGAAAGTAGGCTTTTTTAAAGAAGGATTTGATGTAGATAATGGGATGGCGAATCCTCATCAGTTGACAGAGCAAAAGGATACCATCACTCAAATACAGTTGATCATGCAACGATTACCTGAAAAGCAAAGGATGACTATGCACCTAAGAGATATTGAAGGAATGACTTACGAAGAAATTACCCAAGTACTCCATATCAGCCTAAGCCAAGTAAAAGTGAATTTATTTCGCGCAAGAAAATTTATCAGACAAGAACTACTAAATAATAAGACTTATGGATTATAAAAATATTCCAGCAATAGTTGCTCGATATTGGGAAGGGGAGACGAGCCTCGAAGAAGAACTTTTCTTAAAAGAGTACTTCAAGAACGAAGAGGTGAGTGAAGAGATGAAAAGTCATCAATCTTACTTTCAAGCACTTCATCAGGAAAAGCAAATGAAATTAGATGCTTCCTTCGAAGAACGTTTGATGGCAAAACTGACCTCTGAATCTATTGCTATCGAAAAGGAAATATCTCCACCGAGCATTCCGATTCGATCGACCAATAGACGCTTCGCTTTATCACGAATCGCAGCAGCAGCAGTCTTAATTTTAGTGAGTTTGTATTTTTTATTGCGACCAAATCTATCTCCAAGGGAAAAACCTGTATTGGCCATTCAGGATACTTATCAGACGCCCGAGGAAGCTTATGAAGAAGTTCGTCAATTACTATCAATGGTTTCTACTAGATTAAATAAAGGAACCGACCAGGCAGCAAAAGGAGTTTTAAAAATGCAAGAGACGTCTAATCTTTTTAAAACGAAGTAGTTTTATTGGTATTTGTTGAGTTAGGGTGTTAAGGTAACGTGTTTGTTTTACTTTAATACGTGAACACCCTAGCGCGTGAATACCAAATTCAAAAATAATTTTAAAAAAAAAGAAACAATGAAATATGTATCAATTTTAATAGTGGCCTTGCATTTTTTGGCGACGCCCCTAGTAGCACAAGGAGATGCGATCTCCAAATATTTTGATCAATACGTTGATGATGAAAAGTTTTCGATGGTCTATATCAGTCCGAAAATGTTTAATCTAATTGCTAAATTGGATATAGATGAACTGGAAGATGAGGAAGCTGAAATTATCATGGATATGGTGAGTGACCTAAGAGGCTTACGCGTTTTGACTACGGAACACAATCCTGGGAAATATTATAAAGAAGCCATTTCCAAAATCAACACTTCAGAATATGAACTATTGATGTCTGTTAGAGATGAGGATGAAAATGTTCGATTCTTAGTCAAAGATGAAGGCAATGTGATCAATGAATTATTATTGTTAGTTGGTGGTGATGATGAATTTATTTTGGTGAGTTTTTTAGGAAAAATAGATCTAGACAAAATATCGGAATTATCAAAAGTCATTGATATCAATGGTTCTAGTCATTTAGAAAAATTGGATAATAAGGAACACAAACAGAAGTACAAGGAAAAGAATAAAAACAAAGATAAGTCGAAGCAAAAGAGTTATTAGTTGATATGAATAGCCACTTGATTGAACGAAAATGCCTCTAGAATTTAAATGATTAACGCCTCTAAATTTAAACAATGAAACAATATTTAATCTTACTATTAATCTGCGCCGTATCCCTTCCCGCTTTTAGCCAAAGTCAAAGCGTGCGAAAATTTTATCGAAAATATAAACGTACCGAAAATACGGTCAACTTCAATGCGCCTGGTTGGTTGATTCGTCTGGGAGCAAGTATTGCAATCAAACATGTGGATGATCCCGAAGAAAAAGAAGTACTCCGATTAGCTAAGAAGGTTCGCAAAGGTCGAATCTTAGTGATGGAAGATCAAAACCATATCAAGCCTGCCGACTTAGATGAATTGATCTATGACGTTCATCGTGAAAACTTTGAAGATTTGATAAGCTATAGAGAAGAAGGAGAGAAAGTTCGAATACTCATTCGAGAAGATCAAGATTGGATTAAAGATTGTCTAATCTTAGTTTCTGAAGAAGATTCTTTTATAATGCTGGCGCTAAAAACAAAAATCCATATCGAAGATATTAATGAAATACTTCGCTCTCAAGATTTGCTTTAGCAACAGAAAAAGAATTCCTCGAAACAAATTTTAAATCAAAAGAAAATATCACCGACTTATTCGAGTCAGTGATTCAAAAAACAACCATGATGAAAAATGTATTTTTATTGATTTGCTTCTTGGTAAGCACCAACTACTCTTTTGCACAAAGCAAAAATATCCAAAATTTTTACAACAAATATGCAGCTTATGAAAATGCCACAGACATCAATGTCCAAGGTTGGGTTTTAAAATTAGCTTCCGCTTTTTCTGAAGATGAAAAAGCACAAAAGACCCTTGATAAAATTACGCAACTTCGTATTTTAATAATGGAGGATGAAAATCTAGTGAGCTATGATGATCGAAAAAAATTAATGCGCAGCTTGAAAAAAGACAAGTTTGAAGAATTTCTTCAAGTACGAGATGGTGGAGATAAAGTTGATTTTTTTCTTCGAGAAGAAGGGGATCAGATCACCAATATATTGATGGTCGTCAATGGTAAAGATGGATTTGTATTGCTTAGTCTAGAAGGTTTGTTGAATCTAGAAGATATCAAAGATCTAAATATTGATTTGGAAGGAAGCGAGCATTTAAAAAAATTACCCAAACATCGAGCATAAACGAACTGCCAAATTGAGTAGAAAGATCATTTTCTAGGTGCTATGATTTTATTGAAGTAAAATTCCTGAAATCGCTTGAGCTGTTTCCTTTATGTGAACCATTTTCCTCGTGGTAAAACTAAAATTAAACAGCTTCTATTTCTTTAACGAATATGATTTATTAGAATAAAAAGTAGACCAAGTCAATTGGTCCGCCCTATAAAAGTCTTGTCTGCATCAGTCAAGGCTTTTTTTTGTTTTGTAAACCTGAAACGATCATTTTTTGTTAAGTTTACATAAACTTAAAAGTATCCAATATTATGAGAATCATCTCCTTACTATTTCTTTTCCAAATTTCATTTTACACATTTGCGCAAAGCCCACAACCTCCTGCAACTTCAGGCGAAGAACGAATAAAGTCTTTTGAACAACGAAAAAAATTAGCAGATAAATCACTCGTTAATACGATCCCTTTTCGAAATATCGGTCCAACGGTTTTTAGTGGTCGAGTAACGGATGTAGCAGTCAATCCCAAAGATCCAAGTATTTTTTATGCCGCTTATGCGTCTGGAGGTTTATGGAAAACAGAAAGTAATGGAGCCGCTTTTACTCCTGTTTTTGATAATGAAGTAGTGATGACCATTGGTGATATTGCAGTTGATTGGGAACGAAATGTCATTTGGGTTGGTAGTGGTGAAAATAACTCAAGTCGGTCATCCTACTCAGGAGTTGGGCTTTTTAAAAGTACCGATGGTGGTAAAAATTGGGAACACAAAGGTTTGCCTGAAAGTCATCATATTGGTAGAATTATTTTACATCCAACTGATCCAAATACATTGTGGGTTGCGGTATTAGGGCATTTATATTCTCCCAATAAGGAAAGAGGTATTTATAAAACAACAGATGGTGGAACGACCTGGGAGCAAGTTCTTTTTGTCAATGAAAATGCGGGTGCCATTGACTTGTTAATCGATCCTACTGATCCGAATACCTTGTATGCTTCGACTTGGCATAGAGAACGTCGGTCTTGGAATTTTGTAGAATCTGGAATTGGATCTGGGATTTATAAAAGTACAGATGGAGGAAATAACTGGTCAAAAATGAGTGGCGCAAAAAGTGGTTTCCCAGACGGAGCCGGAGCCGGTCGAATTGGTTTGGCGATTACGCAAAAAAATAATCAGACTTTTTTATATGCAATCATTGATAATTATTTTCGTAGACCTGAAGATAAACAAAAGGAGAAATCTGAAGCTTTGACAAAAAATGATTTTCGAGAAATGTCAAGCAAAACTTTATTGGAAATAGAGGATAAAGAATTAGACGATTTTTTAAGAGCTAATGGTTTTCCAAAAAAGTATACTGCCAAGAAAGTGAAAAAAATGGTTAAGAAAGAAAAAATTACTCCATTGACTTTGGTAGAATATTTAGAAGATGCCAATTCATTGTTATTTGATACACCCGTGATTGGCGCAGAGGTATATAGTTCGGCTGATGGTGGAAAAACATGGCAACGAACCCATGGAGATTTTCTGGATGATGTGTATTATTCCTATGGATATTATTTTGGCCAAGTTCGAGTAGCACCCACCAATCCTGATAAAATTTATATTTATGGCGTCCCGATTCTGATGTCAGAAGATGGTGGAAAAACATTCAAAAAAATTGGTGGTCCGAATGTTCATGTAGATCATCATGCACTTTGGGTGGACCCCAAACGAGATGGACATTTGATCCTAGGAAACGATGGAGGCATCCATGTGTCTTATGACGATGGAACGAGTTGGAACAAATGCAATTCAATACCTGTTGGTCAATTTTATTCCGTTGCAGTGGATATGGAAAAACCCTATAACGTCTATGGTGGTTTGCAGGACAATGGTGTTTGGCGAGGCCCTAGCACTTATCAGGAAGGGAAAGCTTGGCACAACTCTGGCCACTATCCATATCAATCGATCATGGGTGGAGATGGGATGCATGTAGCGATAGATACCAGAGATAATAACATTGTTTACACAGGTTTTCAGTTTGGTAATTATTTTAGGATTAATCAAAAAACAGAAAAGACAGAATACATTACTCCCAAGCAAGAATTAGGCGAACGTCCATTCCGTTGGAATTGGCAAGCTCCCATTCATCTTTCGATTCACAATCAAGATATTTTGTACATGGGGTCAAATAAGTTACATCGCTCTTTTAATCAAGGGAAGGATTTTGAATTGATTTCAAAAGACCTCACTACTGGCGGTAAAAAAGGGGACGTGGCTTTTTCAACTCTAACTGCTATTCACGAATCACCTTTAAAATTTGGTTTGTTGTATGTAGGGACAGATGATGGTTTAGTCCACGTGACCGAAGATGGCGGAAATACTTGGCAACAAATCACGGAGGGATTACCTCAAGACATGTGGGTAACAAGAATTCAAGCTTCGGCACACGATGAGTCTGTCGTTTATTTAAGTATGAATGGTTATCGTTGGGATGATTTTAATAGCTATATTTATCGTTCCGATGATTATGGGAAAACTTGGATTGTGATAGGAAAAGATTTACCCTTGGAGCCAGTAAACGTGATTAAAGAAGATCCAGAAAACGAACACCTTATTTATGTCGGAACCGATCATGGATTATATATTTCTTTAAATAAGGGCACATCTTTTATGTTGATGGATAAAGATTTGCCAGCGGTGGCTGTTCATGATTTGGTGATTCATCCAAGAGATCATGATCTGGTGATCGGGACCCACGGACGATCTTTTTATGTTGCTGATGTTAGCCAATTACAAAAACTTGATCCAGAAGCATTGGATAAGAATTTGCTTGCTTTTGATTTGAAAAAAATGAGGTATCAGAGGGATTGGGGGAGTCGATCTTATACTTGGGCAAAAGAAATCAGTACGCCTGATTTTCAAATTCCTTTCTATTCAAAAACAGTTGGTAACATGGGGATTGCGATCAAAACAAAAAAAGGAATGATTTTAAAACAATGGAAAATTAACGCAAAAGCAGGTATCAATTATGAGGATTATGATTTGACCCTTACGGAAAATCAGGTAACAGGATATGAACAATTTTTAAACAAAGAAAAAAAGAAAGGAGACCCCAAAATAAAAGTAAAAAAAGCTAAAAACGATTTGTACTATTTACACTCAGGCACTTATGAAATAGAATTGTCAAAAGACGGAGAGACCGAAACTAAAGAGCTGATTATCGAATAGCGTTTTTAATAAAAAGGGATGAGTGAAAACTTAGAAATAAAAATAATTATCCCTTTGTAACGGAACTAAATTTTAAAAAAATATCAAGAAAATGATGGAAATACCACTTAGCTTTTTAAAAGAAATAGCCAATCAATTTATATTTATTAGTGTTTTTCTTGGTGGAATATCAGCTTCTATTTTAGGGACATTGATTGTATCAAAAAATGACAGCCGAATAGTCAAGTTTTTAATGTTGGGCACTTCTTTATCTGCGTTGTCATTTATTGTGGCTGTTTTTGCATTCACAAAAGTAATGATCCTTTCTACGCCAGGATACCCTTTAGAAGTGGATATGAATACAACCATACAAGATAGAGCCATTGGAGGTATTGCATATGGAGTTGGCATATTTTCTTTGATATTTGTAATAGGATTGTCTGGTTGGATGAGTTCAAAAGGGCTAGGAATAATGACGAGTATCATGGGGATCATCTCCTTTATTTTAATTTTAATGACGATGATAGAATCAGGTTAGAGAAAAACTGATGACCCCATGAAGGAACAGAACCAAACAAAACGCTTTTCTACACTAAAAACAATTTATATCATTATTCAGCCTTCTCTCCGTTGAGTACTTGACCAGGTGTTAAAGAATAGGTTGCTTTAAAACATTTAAAGAAATAATTAGGATTGCTAAAGCCTACTTGAAAAGCAATCTCAGATGCATTCCCTGCGGATTGCTCCAACAATTGATAAGCTCTTTTGAGTCGAATATTTCTCAAAAAGATACTAGCACTTTGTCCAGTCAGTGCTTTTAATTTTCTATGTAACTGGCTACGACTCATACCAATAGATTTACTCATTTCTTCAACGGCAAAATTTTCATTGCTCATGTTTTCTTCAATAATGGCTAGTAGGTTTTCTAAAAAGATTTGATCTACTGAATTGACTGTAATGTCTTTTGGACTTATATATTTTGATTGAGAAAATTTCGCACGGAGTTGTTTTCTTTGTGTAATTAAATTCGAAACACGTATCCGTAATTCTTCACTGTCAAAAGGCTTGATTAGATAATCATCAGCTTGTTTTTTTAAACCGTGTAATTTATTTTCTGGTGTAGATTTAGCGGTCAATAATATAATAGGAATATGAGCACTTCGTTCATCTTTTTTGATTCGTTCACACAAATCATAGCCATTCATTCCAGGCATCATAACATCACTGATGATTAAATCTGGTATCCGTTCCATGGCCATTTCTTCGCCTTCCATTCCATTGGCTGCTTCTAAAATTTGATAATCTGATTGAAATTGTTGAACGATATAATCTCTTAGGTCTTGATGGTCTTCTACAATTAAAAGAATCGGTTTTTCTGAAACTTCATTTTCAGTATCTGTGGATGAAATGGGAGGAGTAAGGATCGCATTTTTTTCACCAATAAGATGAACTGTTTTTTTCATTGGATCCAATTCAAGAGGGGCATGAGTTGGATGGACAATCTCGGATTTTTTAAGATGATCTTTCCCAAGAGGTAATTGAATGATGACCTGAGTTCCTTTGCCCTCTTGACTTTTGGCAGCAACACTTCCATGGTGTAGTTCCACTAATTCTTTTACCAATGACAAGCCGATTCCAGTTCCTTCAAAAGAACGGGTTTCAGAATCATCCGCTTGATAAAAGCGATCGAAAATAAATGGGAGTTTATCCGCAGGAATTCCAGTCCCCGTATCTTTTATATGAATTTCAGCATGTTGATTTCTTTTTAGTAGAAATACGGATATGCTACCTCCTGCATCCGTAAATTTTAATGCATTGGCCAATAAATTGGAAATGATTTTTTCAACTTTGTCAGGATCGACATAAACTGCTAATTCGTTTGTTTCGCTCGTGAAATTTAAATTAATTTTTCTTTGGGCAGCCAAACCTTTGAAAGAGTCAACAATAACTGAAAGACTTAGTTTCAAGTCTCTCGCTTGCGCTTTCAAAGGAAGTTTACCTGCTTCTAACTTCCCAAGATCTAACATCTGATTGACCAAGTGAAGCATTCGCTCTGCGTTCTTGGAGGCGATCTTTATCAACTTTTGTTCTTTTGGCTGATTTTTTAAATTTTTCAATTGATTTAAAGGATCCAAAATTAGACTCAAGGGCGTACGTAATTCATGAGAAATATTAGTAAAATAACGCGTCTTTAATTGATCGAGTTTTTCTAAATTTCTAGCTTCTTTTTTTTGAAGTTTAAATTTATATCGATTCCAAATGAAAAACACACCAAGCAAGGCTAAAATAAAAGAGCCCCATCCAATCAGACCTTGAATACGGTTTTGTTGAAGCTGTAATGCTAATTCTTGATTTTTTAATTGTAATTCTTGATTCGCGAGTGCTTCTTCTTTTTGTGCCGTTTTATATTTTAATTCAAGCTCCGCAATGACTTCTACTCGTTTGAGTATTTCTACAGAATCTCGAATACTATTTGATATTGTCAAATTCTCGGCAGCTTCTTTGTAATTCCCTAAGGCTTTATTAATGTCTCCGGCGGCTTGCGTTACATTAAAAAGCGCATAAATATTTTCTCCATTTTTAGCGATATCGTAAGCTTCTTCAATATAAATCTTGGCAGCTTTCAAATTTCCTTTATTTTGATTTAGTTCAGCTAAAACATGTAGTGAATGAACAATTCTGCTTGGGATATTGCCTTTTCGTAATATTTCTAATGCTTTGAAGACATACTCTTCTGCAATTTGGTATTGCTTTTTAGAGATATAAATTTCTCCAAGTTTATTATACACTATAGCCCGTTCACTTTCGTTTAAACCTTCTTCACATTCAACTGAAAGCAATTGTTGATAATGTGCTATAGCAGTTTGGTTACCCTCTTCCGTAAACATTCTACTATAAACATCAGCCAAGCTAAGAAGATAACTCCTACACCATGGTCCTTTCATTGATAATTTATCATACAATGCGCCCGCTTTTTCTAAATATTCTATGGCAGGTTCAAATTGTCCTTGTAAACTAAAATAATCGCCTAAATACCATAGATATCGAGCTTGTAGTTTTTCCATATTCAAGGAATCAGCAGCATTCATCCCTTGTAAATAATATTGGAAAGCTATTTTACTTTCACCACTCATGTTGTGCGCATAACCTAGACTACCAAAAGATCTCACCCAAGTTATAGAGTCTCCGGTGGCTTGCCCCACCTCAAATGCGTTTTTCAGAATAGGAATAGCAGAGGAAAAATTTTCGTAAATTATATTATGGTTGCCTAATTGTAGATAGGCATTAGCCAAACCTTCACCACTTTTTTTACTAAGCTCGACGTTGTTGCTTAAGCTATCAAGAAGGGAGGAAGCATTAGATTGGGAATACGCAACAAGTGAAAGAAATAAAAGGGTGTAAATTAATAACCTTTTTGTAAAGTTACTTGGGAGGATGAGAAACATGGTTTAGTGTCTTTTAATTATCTCAATACTTTATGAAAAATAAATATAATATTATATTAGTGTAAATGATAATATAGACTTCTTTTTATATTGACTTTTTTATTCAAAAGTTACAGGGATTTTTTTTTCAAATTCCTTTGTACAAAATGCTTGTATCAATTTTTTGCAATGGGTTGCCAAGACTCTACATTATTGTATCATATCTCTATAATATTGTTTCATTTCTCTTTGTTTTCAATAAAATGCTCTATTTCTCCTCCATGTTTTGGTATTAATTTTGGCCTTTTCTCCATAGAAAATATCTACTCTTAAAATGATTCTTTTATTGTTTTATAGTAGTTTTTTTAAACTCCGAAAAAATGAAAATGATGAAAAGATTAATTTTTACATGCGCCATGATGGCCAACCTATTTAGTCAAAATAATTCCCAACTCAGCATCCAAGGCGTACTCCGAAGTGCCAATGGAACTGCTGTAGAAAATGGCCAATATTTTGCAAATGTTAAGCTTGGACACCGAATTTTTAAGCGATCATTTGTGATCGCTAGATATTGAAACACAACCAAACAAAAAGGAATTGTAAAACCATCGTACCATCCATCAATCCCGAATAAAAATAATCATGTCTTTTAGGATCGGAGAAGCCAACTATTATGGAAGTAGATAAAAAGGAAAGGAATAAACCAATGAGAACGGATTTAGTATAAATACCATTTTGAAATAAATATAAGGCAATTAAAAAGGCGAAGACCAAACAAAATATAGCGAGGTATTTAGTTTTAGAAACACCTATTTGCGCGGGAATAGTATTGACCTCAGAATGCTTATCTACTTTTAGATCTCGAATATCAAAAGGTAGCGTAATCGCAAAAATGAATAATGCTCTCTCCAAAATCATCAAGAGTAGATTTTTATCAAAATTCATTTCATACTCTAAGGCTGGCAATAAAACCGTTACCCATGCCCAAACAATAGCGACCATAAAAATTTTGATGTGATTGACATCTCTCAATCGACGATTTGTACCCAAAAATGGAATCACATAAGCTAGAGATACGATGGCAGGAATGAATAAAGCAAGTTGCACCGCTCGTGACAAATAGAAAAAACAAATTAGACTACCCGTGAAACCAATCAATGCATAAATGCGAATGTGTTGTTTGAATGTAGAAATAACGCCATATCGTTCTACTTGAAAATATTCATGTAGTTTAGAAATACCAACAATCCGATGTGCAGCGTACAAAAAAAGAGTTGCAAAGAATGCAAAGAGGACCAATACATCTAAAGTCAATGGAATGTCTAAAATCAATTGCATCTGAAAACAAAGCGCCAAGGCACAACAAGCAATCCAAAAATTACCATAAAGAATCAGATTAATTATTTTTTTAATCATGGTCAATTTCAAGTGCAGTCATTGAATGAATGAATTTTGAATAATTGAATGACCCTTATTACGCGATACTCATGAAAGCGGAAACATTCAACAATAAAAATTCAGCTATTCAATTATTACGAGATACTCGCGACTCAAATCGGGACTGGCATTCAATTATTCAACAACCCTTGTATTAGTCACCAGCTAGGAAAGCAGTCATTTTCCATTGGTCATTTATCTTTTCAAACCAAGCTCGATAATCTACTGGTGTTCGAATAAATTTACCATAGACAAAGCCTTCTAAGTCCTCTGAAGTATTTATTTTTTGCCAATAGTGTTTTTCTCCATCGATGACCTCGGTTTGTGCATTGACTTGCATCAAGATTTCTACTTTTTCCCAACTTAAACTTTTCAAGACTTTTGCTTTGCTATTAGGGTGAGCACGTACACGTACTCCTTCACCAATCACGACTCCTTCTTCGAAAGGATCTTGGATATCTTCCAAATTAGAAATATAAGGTGCACAAAATTGATAATTAGAATGCTGTCCAAAAGCTCCACCAAGTTTTAAAACACTACCCAGTTCGTTCCAAAGTTTAGACTCTTTGGGCTTACTATACAATTGCCATTCCTGAATAAAAGCTTTTTTTCCATTATGATCACCAAAGCCAATTTTGATGTTTTCATCAATAAGGTCAGTTAAGAGGATCACATTTTTTTCTTGAATAGCTTTCCATAATTGGGCGCGGAATTTCATCAAGGAAGGATCTTTAGTGGCTTCATCATAGGGCGTATATTCTCCCACATCTCGATGCATGGGATAAGTAGGAAGGGCAACAAAATTGCTCGTTGATTTTTCTTGTTGCGTAGGAAGAGGTAAGTTTTCAGCTCGAGTGGAGGCATCTACATTCGCAGGAATATCATTGCGTTTGGTCGCTTCATTTTTGCAAAAAGCAAACAATACAACCATCAAAAAAACAGTGCATAGATATTTTAATGTAGAAAAGCCTTTCATTAGATTTTGATATTTCATCAATGATTAATCTATCATGGGAAAGTGAGTTCAACTATTCATACCAAAATTGCAGTGAAGCGAAAAACTAACAACTAGCAACCAAAACACCACCAACTAAAAGTATTTAAAGTTATGTCCTTTTTTAATTTTCTTCAAGGTGTGATAAATCAACATGATCACATCTTCTACATCTTTTTTATGAGCCATTTCGACAGTGGTATGCATATAACGCAAAGGAAGTGAAATCAATGCAGAAGGAACACCACCGTTAGAGTATGCAAATGCATCCGTATCCGTACCCGTACGGCGAGAAGCTACTTCTCTTTGTAATGGAATCTTGTTTTTATCAGCTGCATCGATGATGAGTTCGAGTAATTTGTTATGAACAGCAGGTGCATAAGTAACAGATGGACCTTTGCCTCCTTTTACATCTCCATGTGTTTTGATATTAACAAGAGGCGTGTGCGTATCATGAGTTACGTCGGTAACAATAGCGACATTGGGCTTGATGGTATGAGCAATCATTTCTGCACCTCGAAGACCAATTTCTTCCTGAACAGAATTAACGATATATAAGGAAAAAGGTAGTTTTACTTTATTCTTATGAAGTAAACGAGCAACTTCAGCGATACAGAATCCACCCATTCGATTGTCTAAAGCTCGACCGACATAATATCGATCATTCAACATCATCATTTCATCTTGGAAGGTGATCACACATCCGATGTGAATGCCCATGCTTTCTACCTCTTCTTTATCTTTAGCTCCTACATCGACAAAAATATTATTAACAGTAGGCGTTAATTTAGAGTTTTCATTTTTACGCGTATGAATTGCAGGCCAACCAAAAATGCCAGGAATAACTCCTTTTTTTGTATGAATATTAACGCGCATGGATGGAGCAATTAAGTGGTCAGAACCACCATTTCGAATTACATTAATAAAACCATCATCTGAAATATGATGAACAAACCAAGAGATCTCATCCGCATGACCTTCTATAACTACTTTATACTCTTTTCCTGGATTGATGACACCATAAGCAGTACCATAATTATCCAAGTGCCATTCATCGATATAAGGTTTAAGATAGGCTAACCATAACTTTTGGCCTTCAGCTTCAAATCCAGTAGGAGAGGCGTTGTTAAGGTATTTTTGAAGGAAAGTTTCCGACTTCTTTGTTAATATTGACATACTTGCATTTCTTGTTTTAGAACAATGGCTGACATAGGTATTTACTATTTACCTATAAGCAAATTCAATGGTATTTTTCTCAAGTATTGCTCTTTGCTGGTCTCTAGCTTAGGCTTTGAGGCCAATTCTCTGGTGATTTACGCCAGTTTTGCAGAGAAGTATGATCTTCTGCCTGTATATAACCAGACTTTACCGCTTCTTCTGCTAATATATCATAGTTTGTTAAAGTATCAAAATGGCAATTTTCTGCCTCAAAAGCATCAACTGCTCGAGAGAAGCCATAAGTGAAAATAGCCAAAACACCGGCCACACTACATCCCTTATCTTGGAGTACTTTTACCGCTTCTAAACAACTACCTCCAGTAGAAATTAAATCTTCCACGACGAGTACTTTTTCATTTCCATGCAATTCTCCCTCTATTCGATTTTGTCTTCCATGTCCTTTTGCCGCACTTCGGATATAAATAAATGGAAGGTCTAAGGCATGTGCAAGTAAAGCGCCATGTGGGATTCCAGCAGTAGCGACACCAGCAATGATATCAAAAGGTGCAAAAGTTTTTACCTTTTCTACCATGGAATTAATTACAAATGTTCTTACCTTAGGATGTGATAAAACAATTCGATTATCACAATAAATAGGAGATTTTATTCCAGAGGCCCAAGTAAATGGGTTTTGAGGGCTCAATTTAATTGCCTTAATTTGCAGTAAATGTTTAGCAAGTTCTGTAGATGTATTTTTCATTATTTATGCCATAAAATTTCGAGGGGCAAATGTACAAAATATATATTAACGAGACGCCACTTTTTCTGGTGAAAACAGAGGAGGTTGTAAATAATTTCTTACCCAGTGATACGGTATTAATTGCTCGGTACACCGGAAAGGTCAAATCACTTTTACATTATGTGGATATGTTGGAGAAATCTCAACGCTTTGAAAAGGTAGTTTTACACAGTGAGGATGCTAAAAAAGTGTGGACTGATTTCAAATCACAATTTAAAGTAATGAAAGCTGCTGGTGGCTTGGTTTTTAACGCCAACCAAGAAGTTTTATTGATTTATCGACTTGGTTATTGGGATTTACCGAAAGGTAAAATAGAAAAAGGAGAAGGTAAAAAAGCAGCAGCTATTCGAGAAGTTCAAGAAGAAACAGGCTTAAATGAGCTTATTCTAGGGCAAAAATTAACTAAAACTTTCCATACTTATAAGGATCGAAGGGGTAGAAGAGTACTCAAATATACCCACTGGTACCAAATGAGCACGGAGGAAATGGATTTGACACCTCAAGCTGAGGAAGATATTTTGGAAGCTATTTGGCTCCACTTGGATACTTTCAAATCTGAAAAACGTAAAACTTACCGCAACATCTTAGACGTAATCCAATCTTTTGAAGCAAAAAGATAAAAAACCTGTTACTTTTTGCGAATCCTTCGTTAAGACCAAAGAACCTTTGGAAAGGCTTTTGGTATGCCTAAATGACGACTATTTTTCAAGTTATTTTAAATCAAACGTTAAAATTTAATCTTGAATACAATATCAAAAGTCTCCCTCCGTTACTCTTAAGATTTTTTATTTAGATCCTCCCAAAATCCATTTGACATTTTTTTGACAATTTTAACTTTCTTCTAAACAAAATAAAAAATTGTCTGTTTTTGTTTTATCTCCCTGATAGTTTTGCTTATTTGGAATTCATTGTTTTTTTGTTTTGGTAATCACATAGCGTCCAAATAATCTTCCGGGGAGTATGGCCCACAACGTTATAACATTAGGATTTTAATCCCTAACTTTAGAATAGAAATATATTTTTTAACCTACAAATAATAGACGACGATCATGCAGCGCTTTGCCCAAATTATTACCGTTTTTGCTTTGACTTTTTTGACTACCGCTCTTTCCGCACAATCTTCCGCCTCCACCAATAATTCCGTTCTCGACCTTGATTTAGTTAGCCTAAATAGTAGTGAAAATTGGTCTTTCTTCGTGGATGAAGAGAATAAATTATACTTTATTGATTTTGAAAAATTGAGTTTTAATCTCAGTGAAATTGTCGTTAAAAACGCCGATAATGAAGTGATCCTGAAAGAAGATGTATTGGATTTACCAGTAAACACGATCTTTGAATTAGATTTTAGCGCTTATCCTCCTGGATCTTATAATGTTGAATTGCGCTCTTTCACAGGAATGATGCAAAAATCAGTTGTGATCAACTAAAGCTATTCTTTCGGATAGAAAAAAATGGGAAACGTCGACGTGGCGTTTCCCATTTTTTTTAGAGCTAAGATTCTTCTCACAATCGTTGTGATCAAAGGTATCTTGACTTCTGAATATGCTTATTCTTCTACCTTCAATATTTTTCTTAAGGCTACTAAAATCTCTTTAATATCATAATGCTCTTCGGACAAAGCATGTGTTTTCCTTCCGTGTTCTTCGATCACTAAAAATTTTGTTGTCCCTCGGACCAATTCCGGAGAGAGGGAGGAGGCTTGTTTATCCGTATGGATATAAGCATTTTTGACATTATCTAATTTAGCCAAACCATAGGGCGTTTCTATAGTTGTTTCTGTAATGATCACGGGGACTATTTTGACAGAAGTCCACCAGGTAAAAAAAGAAGTACACAACATGATCATAAAACCAAAAAAGACCAACATCAATAACATGTTTTTCATATTGCGTTGTTCATAAGCAACTTTCTTTTTACTAAAATAGCCTAAGGCCAAAGCCAATAAAACCGTGACAATTAAATAAGTCATCAAAGAACTATTCAATTCTGTCTTGATCGGTTCAAATAAATATAGTGGTGATTCCATGTTCTTATTGGTGTTAAAGTATTAATGTATTCAAGTACTTTACCCGTAATATTTTGTAGTTTATTCCAGAAGTAAATGATCATTCAGAATACAAATTTTACTGATTGCCCAGATCTTCCTCTTATCGTACTCCTTTGAAGGATTCATTAGTGGGAAGATCTGCGCAATTTACCTGATCTGTCAAATCTGTGTTCAATTAATCTGCACCTCAGATGCCCCCTTGATTTTATGGGATGTACTACAAGATGATGATTAGTTTTATTTTCCTTTCAATCAGCCATATTGTGATGAAAATTAGAAGTTTTGCTAGAATAATTTACAAAATAGCCTTAAAGTTTTATCCCATCGGTAAAGTATTGTTCAAATATTTATGTGTTTGTATTTTGGGTACATTAATCCCCGAACACTAAGCAACAAAGATAAACGCCCAAATTTAATATTCGTGATAAATTCTCTAATTTAGCGAGATCTAAAACATACACTATGGTAAAGAACAAAGAAATCAGTTATTGGTTGTTTCAATCGAGTCCTAAATTTTTACGATTGAAGGACGCACTTCGAATGGATCATCTTAGTTTTTTCCCAGTTAAAAATTTTCAGAAAAAGATTCAACCTGGAGATAAAGTCATTTTGTGGCAAACCGGTAGACAGGCTGGATGTTATGCTTTAGCAGAAGTCAAATCGACCGTAGATAATTGGAAAAAAAGCAAAGAAGAAAAAACATTTTATGCCAATAAAAAAGAGCAAGGACCAAGCGTAAAACTAAAAATTGAATACAACCTTTGGGACAAACCTTTGACCAAAGACCTTTTGCCAAAAAGTAAAACCTTGGCTCCACTTAGCAACAAACGAACGGGGACGAATTCTAAAGCAACTGCCAAACAATATAAAGCACTTCAAGAATTGGTTCAGCAAAATGATATGGTACATGAACCAGAAGTACCTTATCTGCCACAACGGACTGTTGATTATCCAATGAATATGGTTTTGTATGGGCCTCCGGGAACGGGTAAAACATATCATACCCTCAACTATGCCTTGGCCATCATCGAGAATCGAACTTTGGAAGAATTGGCTTTGGAAAATCGATTGGCTTTGCAACAACGTTTTGCGCAGTATAGCGAACAAGGACTGATTTATTTTGTCACCTTTCATCAAGCATTTTCTTATGAAGATTTTGTAGAGGGCATCAAACCAGTGACCAGAGGAAAGAAAGTAGTCTACGAAATTCAAAATGGAATTTTTAAACATACTTCTTTGGAAGCCAAACGGAATATGGTGGAAACTTTGATTCAAAATGCTCCACAGCATCAAGTGCATATTGAATTCAATGCTTTGTACGATGCTTTTTTGGACTATTTGAAAAGCGATGATTTTAATTCTTTTAGCACCAAGGACGGCTCGCAAGTTTATTTACATCGAGTCGAGCGTTATGGCAATTTAAGTTTGCGAAAAGAAAAATCTTTTTCCACGACAAAAGTTTTAAAGCGACACCTCAAAAAGATTTATCGGATTTTTCCGGAGGTAGCAGCTATTGAAAATTTAGATCGAGATTTAGGAGCCATTGATAAAGATATCAAAGCCTCTTTTGCTTGGGCCATTTTCAATGCATTGAAAAAATTTGAACCTCAATTTGTTCAGTCTTTGTTAAAAGCGGCACAGCGTAACAAAGTTGAAGATAAACAGATTCAGGAGTTTGATATGCACGATTTGTCATCATTGGCGATGCAGCATAGTCGAAAATTTGTGTTGATCATCGACGAAATCAATCGAGGAAATATTGCTAGCATTTTTGGAGATTTGATTACTTTGATAGAACCAGATAAACGCGAAGGAGGGCAAGAAGCTTTACGTTTGATTTTGCCTTATTCGAAAACAGTATTTTGTGTGCCACCTAATCTACACATCATCGGAACCATGAATACTGCGGATAGAAGTGTGGAGGCTATGGATATTGCATTACGTCGTCGCTTCACTTTCGTGGAAATGAAACCAGATCCTTCTGTGATTAAAAAAGAAATTGGAAAACCATTGCCCAATGGAATTGATCTGGAAAAATTATTGAAAGCGATCAATGATCGAATCACGGTGTTGTTAGATAAAGATTTTTGTATTGGTCATTCCTACTTTTTAAAAGTGAAAAATATGGCAGACTTGCAACGTGTTTTTGCTATAGAAATCATTCCATTATTGCAAGAATATTTTTTTGGTGATTATGGTAAAATTGGATTAGTGCTTGGAAAAGATTTTGTAGTAGAAAAGAAAAAAAATCAATCTGAGATCTTCGCTAATTTCGATCATGAATACAAAGATGAATTGTCAGACCAAGCTGTTTATGAAATCACACCTATGGAAGAATTACATGCAGGAGCTTTTATTCGAGTGTATGATAAATCGTATGAATAGATAGAAATTGTAAATAGATATATCACTAGTTTTTTTCAAAAAAATAAAAAATGATCGCTAAAGAAAAAAAGTGCTTGAGACTATGGCTGTTGCTAAACATTGTATTTATAACAATTAGCACACATGCTCAAACCGTGCAAGATGATTTTGAAGGAAATGGAACGATTACGACCTGGGTCGGAGATGATTGTGGAATCAATACTGATTTTTTAAATCCATTTCAACAAGGCATTAATACTTCTGAAACCGTTTTAGAATACAATGATATTGGAGGGCAATATGCCAATGTAAGATTTGAGATTGCTGAAAATTTTGATTTAACCACCAAGCATGTTTTTTCTTTGAAAATTTATGTTCCTTCTAATGGCTTAACTGGAAATCAAAATCAACAAGTTTCTTTGAAGTTACAAGATGGTACTTTAGGGCAACCATGGACCACGCAAAGCGAAATCATCAAACCTATTGTTTTGAATCAATGGCAAACCGTCACTTTTGATTTTAAAAATGATCCGTTTATTAACTTAGATGCCAACTCACCAATACCAATTGAAAGAACAGATTTTGATAGAATAGTGATTCAGGTCAATGGCGAAAATAACAATGATCACGTCCGAGCTTTTTTAGATGATTTCTCCTTTGATTCATCTTTTCCTGTTTTTGATCATTTGATTTGGTCGGATGAATTTAATGGCCAAGGAGCCATCGATAGTGATAAATGGTTTCATCAAACTCAATTGCCAGCTGGTGGAAGTTGGTTCAATGGAGAGATACAACATTATACTGATCGGACGGACAACACCATTATGAATAATGGTAGTTTGAAAATAATTGCAAAAAAAGAAATCTTCACCGATCAAGGAGAAACGAAGTTTTATACTTCTGCGAGATTGAATTCAAAGTTTGCTTTTAAATATGGTAGAGTAGAAGTTCGAGCCAAACTACCACAAGGAGTTGGTACTTGGCCCGCGATATGGATGCTGGGCAAAAATATTACGGAAACGGGAGCTTATTGGATGAACGAAGGTTTTGGAACTACTTCTTGGCCTGCCTGTGGTGAAATAGATATCATGGAACATTGGGGGACAAATCAAAACTATGTTCAAAGTGCCACACATACTCCATCGAGTTTTGGGAATACAGAAAATCATGGAGGTCAAGTCATACCTACTGCTTCAACAGATTTTCATGTTTATGCTTTAGAATGGACACCAGAAAAACTAATTTTTAGTGTAGACGGCATCACGCATTATACGTATAATCCATCTATAAAAGATGAGAATACTTGGCCTTTTGATGCGGAACAATATCTACTATTGAATATTGCAATTCAACCGAGTATTACGCCCAATTTCACGCAAAGTTCAATGGAAATTGACTATGTGAGAGTATATCAGATGGGAACCGTTTCTATCACAGAATTAGAGGAACAACAAGAGTTGACTCGATATCCGAATCCAATTGACAATGAATTGAATATTATATTAGATGAACCTACTGACCAAAACATACCTTTAAAAATATATGGTGTTGATGGAAAATTATACCAATCATTTAATCAATCTGTAAATGGGAATAAATTAACTATTAACAACTTGGGTGATTTAACGAGTGGGATCTACATTGTATCCTTTGAATTGAATGATCGGAATTATACGCTTAAGATTTATAAGAAGTGATTTTATTCCTGCTGCGATTCCTTTAGATCAGAAAAACTTGTCTTGTAAAAGACAGATGCATCATTTATTAAAAAAAAGGATGTCTCAAGAAAGACAATTCTATATCTTATTACTAAGTAATATGATGAATTGAAAAATAGTTAGCAAAAAACAAGTGATGTTAGTTTTATTATTACATTCATTCTTTCACAAGACAAAACACAATGAATAAACTAGAGAATAAAACACGTGTACTGATTCCAATCACATTCTTTTTCTTGTTGATTAGCACCTTGAATCTTTCCGCTCAGACTTGGGAGCAAGTCAATAATTCACCCTTAACCAGCGATCATTGTAATGGTTTTGGAATAGATGGAAAAGCATATATTATTGACTCAGAAAATGGAAATGCCCAGACTGGACTATGGGAGTATACCGCAGCTACGGATTCATGGGTTCGATTAAAAGATTTTCCAGGTACTGCCAGAGGATTTGCTGCTGGTGATGACTGGAACGGAAAGTATTATTATGGATTTGGAAGAAGTGATAATGCATTATTTACTGATTTATGGGTTTTTGATCCAGTTGATACCTCATTTACTCAATTGCCTTCCTGTCCCGGTGTAGCTAAGTATCACCCAGCTTTTGTAGCCCATAATGACAAAATTTTTGTTGGCGCTGGTTCTACTGCTAGTGGAAATTCTAGGGATTGGTGGGAATATGACATACTTACTCAACAATGGTCACAAAAACCAAATGTTCCAGGAAACAGACGACATCACCCTTTTTATTTTTCTATTGGTGATAATATTTATGTAGGTGGAGGACATGCGTTTAATTGGAGCGAGTATAATCCAACAACGGAGGAATGGGTACAAATAGATGATTTCCCTGAAGGAAGGGTAGCAGGAACACAATTTAGCCATGGAGACTATGGCTATGTATTAGCAGGTGATGATGCTAGTCATATTCATGTTCCAACTTGGCAAACTTTCCTGAGATACAATGATCAATTAGACGAATGGGAAGAACTACCTCCTTTACCTAATGGAAGTCGTTGGGCTCCAGCATCTTTTATCATTGATGATTACGTTTATTTCTTTGCTGGTCTTTCAGACCTCGTTTTTGGTGATCAGAGCATGTGGAAATTTGATTTGACTTCGCTGGACGATAACATGGTTTCAACAGAAAATGTCTTAAGTGGTGCTACCAATATCGAAGTGTTTCCAAATCCATCTTCTTCAAAAATAAATGTAGTTGGACATCTTGATCTTGATCAAAGGTATCAAGTAAAAATCATAGACCTTCAAGGAAAAACCTTATCCACGACTAATGATGTGGATTTAAATCAGGAAATGGATATCTCTTTCGTTCCTAATGGTATTTACTTTTTGGAAGTATCCAACAAATCTTACCTTGAAACGATCAAGTTGATTAAGTCAAAATAAAAATTTAAAGATTGTCTTAAACAAAAACGGGGAAACTGCATCGCAGTTTCCCCATTTTTAATGGATCTTCATCCAAATGGTTTAAGCTTTTTTGACTATTATTTATTACTTAAGTATTCCTCAATAGTAAATTCTGTTCTTCTATTTTCTCGATGTTGGTTTGGATCGCAAGGCACTTGATCTGCACAATGATTCAATAACGAAGTTTCGCCCATTCCCACGGCTTTCAATCGATTGGCGCTAATTCCTTTTTTTATCAAATAAGCTTTAACGGCCTCCGCTCTTTTTTGAGACAATTGTTGGTTATAATCACTTTTACCACGAGCATCTGTATGCGATCGAATCATAATTTTCATACCTGGATTAGCCAACATCAATTCTAGTATTTCATTGACTTCTGATTGGCTATCAGCATTCAAGTGTGATTCATTGTAGCCATAATAAATATTATTTAACTGGATTGTTTTTCCTGTTTTGATAGCCATTGTTTCATTTTTAATCAATGGATTGTTAACAGGAGCAATGGTTTTATCAGCCGTTGGAAGAATTGGAGTGACTTCCAAAGTTTCATTGCCGATTATTTTACTTTTTGTGATAGCTAAACCATTTTCAATAATCGCAGAAGCTAGGATGATCGGTTGATCCGCAGTCTCTAAAGGAAGCGGTAGTACAGGTCCTACCATTGGATCTGAATATTGAATTGGATTTTTACTCTCTAGTTCTATCGCATAGTATTCATCTTCGGTCAAAGAAGCGTGATCGACTATTTGTTGATAGCTAAAGTAATCCATGTTTTTTGCGATAAGCAAATACTTTTTTGCCTCTTTTAAAGGAAACCAAAAAGCACCGTCTTCTTGCTTACTTAGCGGAACATCTTCTGCAATCAATGCTAAAAGACTTTCATCTAAATTTTTAATAGAAATAGGACCGCTAATATCGGCCTGTCCATCAATATCAACTTTTAATTCCATCAAGCGAAGGTGAGCAGTCGTCAATATTTGGTCGCTGTCGATATCAAAAACTTCTATTTTGGTCAATACTTTTTCTGACTCATTTGGTAGGATCTCTTCTAATGCCCAACTATAAATATCATCTCCTCCAAACCCATCAATTCTATTAGAGGTAAAATATCCCGTATTCCCTTCTGTATCCATTGAAAAACCAAAATCATCAAAAGGAGAATTAAATGGAAGACCAAGATTTTTCTTAGCTAACCATTGACCATCAGCTTGTTGTTTAGAAACATAAATATCCAATCTTCCTTGTCCCTGAGCATCTGAAGAGGAGAAATAAACTTCCTCTAATTCATTGACAAAAGGAAATAATTCATGACCTTTTGAGTTGACATTGGCTCCCAAGTTAATAGGTTCATGCCATCGATTGTCTGCCCATTCTGAAACATAAATATCCATTCCTCCATAGCCACCAGGACGATCTGAAGCAAAATATAAACGCTTTCCATCTGCCGAAAGGCTAGGATGACTCGTAGAATAATTAAAACTATTTAACGGTAATTCTCGGACGTGAATCCACTTTTCATTGTGATTATCTGCAGTAAATAATTTTAAATCATAATAGCCAGATTCATTTTTTTTCTTACTATTTCTAGTGAAAATCATTAGTTTTCTATCTGCACTAAAAGTAGCCGCACCTTCATTATGAACGGCATTGATGTTACCTTTGATAGGTTGAGTATTGTAAAATTGACCATCAGCGCCTTTTTCTGCATAAAACAAGTAGGAATATTCTCGTTTGAAGATGTTTTTCCACCATTGTTTATGTTCTTTTCTTGTAGAAGTGAAGACCACTCCATTTTTATATGGAATAGCACTATAATCCAATTGATCTGAATTTAAAGAGGCTACATTTTGGACTTGTGTGTGTTGGGGAATGAAGTCTTCCTGTAATTCGGATTGATGTAATCGTTCGAATAGGGTAGTCGTCGTTTCTTGAGCAATTATTGAATAATTACTGATTAAACAGAACAAGAAAAGACTCAGTTGGGACAATTTCATAATTTTTAAAATTTTGAGCAATGCTTGGTGAAAGATTTTATCTTTAGTCGATTTTTAGGACCAATCTGATATGGAAAGGCCTTTTACTCATAAGACATACGATAAAAACCTATGTTTGTTTTAATATATGTTAAAAATATTTAATTTATTATAAACTGATAAGCAGTTGGTAAGATCCATTAGAGTGTTTGAATACCAAGTTGTCAAAGTCGGCTCGACGATTGATGGGCTTTGCTTTACGCAAAACCATTTTCAGATATTATCTGAGAATAGAGAGCGATTGGGACATAAATATTATACTTTGCTTCACCAAGGAGTCAAATTTTCTCATTATGTTGGTGCTTTACAGGTAGGGCAATTGACCATTGAAATTTTGCCAAAAGCAGATAAAAATGAGTCAAGTGACTCTACTTTATGGCATGGTGTGTTATTGGATATGTTGAGAGAATGCCGTTTGTTGAAGATAGATACGACTTCCGAAGCTAGATTGAGATTACGAAGCAACTCTGTATTGGATCTCTATTTTGAAATGTTTTTAAATGAAGTGGAAGAACTGTTGCGTAAAGGTTTGTGCAAATCCTATCGTTTAGAATCGGGGAATCGGAATGCTTTAAAAGGACGTTTGTTATTTGATCGCCACCTTCGTGAAAATTATATTCATCAACAGCGGTTTTATACTCAACATGCGGCGTATGATTTTGATCATTTAGCCAATCGTATTTTATATAAAGCGCTTTTAGTTTTACAAAAAATATTGATTAAACCATCCTTAACGATTCAGTTGCATAGGATTTTAGATCATTTTCCTGTGGTCCAAAATTTATCCATTTCTGAAAAGGAATTTCGACAAATTCATCTCAATAGAAAATTACAGTCGTACAAAACAGCTTTAGAAATTGCTCGTCTGTTGATATTAAATTATAGCCCTGATATTCAAGGAGGACCGAACCAAGTCTTGGCTATTTTGTTTGATATGAATCTATTGTTTGAAGAATATATTTATCAGCAGTTGAGGAAATGGAAACAGGAAAAAATGGAGGTGCGTAGACAAGCGTGTCGGTCGTTTTGGAATCGGCGACAAATTAGACCAGATATTGTCATTGAATACGAAGGAGAAACCGTCGTTTTGGATACAAAATGGAAAATATTAAAAAAGGCTAGTCCATCTATGGAAGATCTTCGACAAGTCTTTATATATTGTCAATACTTTGATGCACAACGTAGCATTTTACTTTATCCAAAAGTGGCTAATATCGAAAATTTACCACCGACACCCTATCACCCAATCCAAAATAAAAAAGCAAAATATTTCTGCCAAATTCAATTTTTAGAAATTATTAAAAATGGAAAATTGAATAGAAATATTGGACAAGACCTTTTGGAGTCCATCCCCAAAAATCCAACTTCAAAGATCACTTAGCGTACAAATTAAATCAATCAATTTTATCATAACATCATCAAGATGAAAATACATTTAAAAAGACAAAATCAAGCAGTTCATTTTATTGGAACAAATGACACCGATAATACCGTTCACATTGATGGAAGCCCTGCTGCTGGTGGCGAGAATAAAGGTGCCCGTCCTATGCAATTACTTTTGATGGGAATAGCTGGCTGTAGTGGCATCGATATCGATATGATCTTGAAAAAAATGAGACAACCACTAGAAGATATGGAGGTGATTGTTACCGGTGAACGAGAAGAAGGAGCAATTCCCGCAGTGTTTACAAAAATCCATTTGGAATTTATTTTGACTGGAGATCTCAAAGAAGCGAAAGTCAAAAAAGCGATAGCGATGTCTATGGATACTTATTGCTCTGTTGGCAAAATGCTTGAAAAAGCAGCGGAGATTTCTTACTCTTACACGATTAAATAATTGAATGATGAAATAATTGAATTTTGAATGGCCCTATAAGCTAATATTTTGCAGTAGAAGGTCTATTCAATTAGTCAAGATTCAATCATTCAAAATTAAAAAAAAGACTCAATGAAATTTGAAACGGCGGCCATACGAATTCAAACGCCTAGGACGAAAGAACGAGAGCATAGTACTCCTTTGTATCCTACGTCTAGTTTTGTTTTTGATGATGCCGAACATATGCGAGCGATGTTTGCTGGAGAAGGAGAAGGAAATATTTATAGTCGTTTTACTAATCCGAATTGTCGAGAATTGGAAGACAAGATATCTGCATTAGAAGGTACTGAAGCAACGATGGCAACTGCCTCGGGTATGTCCGCAGTTTTTGCGTCAATGATGTCAGTCTTGGAGAAAGGAGATCATGTTTTATTGTCGCGTGCGATATTTGCTTCTACCTATCGAATTTGTTTGAACTATTTTCCCAAGTGGGGCATCGAATATACCTTTCTTGATCCACATCAAATAGATCAATGGTCCGAGTCTGTTCGTCCTAATACTAAATTATTATTTTTAGAAACGCCTTCTAATCCAGGCTTGGATATCATTGATTTAGCACAAGCAGGAAAATTTGCAAAAGCACATAATTTGATTTATTGTGTGGACAATTGTTTTGCAACACCTTATCTACAACAGCCTGCTAAATATGGTGCAGATTTAATCGTACACTCGGCTACAAAATTTATAGATGGACAAGGGCGTGTGTTGGGAGGGATTGTAACTGGACGAAAGGAACTAATGGAAAAAGTCAAAATGTTTATTCGCAATACAGGCCCTGCTTTATCTCCATTCAATGCTTGGATACTTTCCAAAAGTTTAGAAACTTTAGCGGTTCGATTGGATCGTCATTGTGAAAATGCCTTATCTTTAGCGCATCTTTTGACGGAGCATGCACAAGTGAATAAAGTCAATTATCCTTTTTTAAAATCTCATCCTAGTCATGATATTGCACGTCAACAAATGCGGCTTGGAGGAGGTTTAGTGACTTTCGAAGTCAAGGGTGGTTTGGCACAAGGGCGTCAATTTTTAGATCGATTAGACTTGTTATCTTTGAGTGCCAATTTGGGAGATTCTCGAACCATTGCCACTCATCCTGCATCGACCACCCATTCTAAACTAACAGAAGAAGCACGCTTAGAAATTGGGATCACTAATGGATTAATTCGAATTTCTGCGGGATTAGAGCACATCGATGATATTTGGAATGATATAGCACAAGCTTTAAAAAAAATGTAATTTGCAAACAAAAAATGTCCAACAACCAAGAATAAGTAACCAACAACTAACTAAAGATACAATGAATTTGACAGCTGAGAAGTGTAGATATATGTTGCCAATAGCCATTCCAAATTTAAAATACTTGGATGTGGATGAGCCTTTGGTATTAGAATCTGGGGCTACTTTGCCAAATCTAACGATTGCATATCACACTTTTGGAGAGTTGAATGAAGAACGAGATAATGTAATTTGGGTCTTTCATGCATTGACTGCAAATTCTGATGTCAGCGATTGGTGGAGTGGTTTATTTGGTGCAGGAGAGTTATTTGATCCAGAAAAATACTTTATTGTTTGTGCCAATATTTTAGGATCTTGTTATGGAACGACAGGGCCTAGAAGTATTAATCCTTTGACAGGAAATGCATATGGAATGGATTTCCCAAATATTACTATTCGAGACTGTGTAAGTGCGCATCTATGTTTGAAAAAACATTTAGGTATTGATGAAATCTATTTGGCGATCGGTGGTTCTTGTGGAGGACATCAAGTTCAGGAATTGGGATTTTTATATCCTGACAAAATCAAACGACTCGGTTTATTGGTCACCAGTGCTCGTGAAACACCTTGGGCGATTTCTATCCATGAGGCGGGCCGAATGGCATTAGAAAATGATGTTACCTTTTATGAAAATGAAGATAAAGCAGGCGCTCAAGGTTTACGAACCGCTCGCGGAATTGGATTGTTAGGTTATCGGACTGTTGATGCCTACATCAAAACTCAAAGCGATACAGATGAACGAACAGATGACTTTAAAGCCTCCTCTTACGTTCGTTATCAAGGGGATAAGTTGGAGCGGAGATTTTATGCTCATTGTTACTGGCATTTATTGAAAGCTTTGGATACGCATCATATCGGACGCGGACGTGGTGGTGTGGAAAAAGCTTTGTCCAAAATTCCAATACCTACCTTAGTCATGTCGATTGCATCGGATATGTTGATCCCTCCAAGTCAGCAAAAAATATTAGCTCAGCATTTACCTATGGCAAAATATGTAGAAATCCCTTCTGCTTTTGGCCATGATGGATTTTTGATTGAAACAGATGCGATAGGTCAAGCGTTTATGTCTTGGCTAGAAGAAGTATAAAACGCTTTTGATCTAATATGACTCACCATTTTTTAAACAAAGTCAGTACTTAATTTCGAGCACTAAGTGAAATATCTTATTTTTACAAATACAATTTTTATAATCAAATCTTTTAAAATGTTTAAACGATACTACATTACTACGTTCTTATTTCTATTCTCTTCTGTCTTTTTCTTTTCTGCGCAAGCGCAAAATCAAAAAGGAGCATCTTATGGTTTTACCATCGAGCAACAAGTGGAGTGCACTCCTGTTAAAAGTCAAGATAGAACTGGCACCTGTTGGAGTTTTGCGACCGCTTCTTTTTTAGAATCAGAATTGATGCGTATGGGAAAGGGACAACATGACTTATCGGAAATGTTCGTGGTACAAAATATTTATAAAGACAAAGCAAGAAATTATATTCTCCGTCAAGGAAAAGCCAACTTTAGTCAAGGGAGTTTATCTCATGATTTGATTCGTGTGGCAAGTGCGCATGGAGTAATGCCTGAATCTGTTTTTTCTGGAAAATTGGCAGGAGAAGAAAAGCATGATCATTCTGAAATGGAAGCAGTGATGAAAGGCATGTTAGATGGCTTGCTCAAGCAAAAAAGATTGAGTAAAAAATGGCAGCCAGCATTAAGTTGTGTACTCGATACTTATATTGGAAAAGCGCCAGAAAATTTTTCCTATCAAGGAAAAAATTATACCCCTAAAAGTTTAGCTGAAGATTTATCCATTAATCCAGATGATTATGTGAATTTGACTTCTTTTACGCATCATCCTTTTTACCAACAATTCATTTTAGAAATACCCGATAATTATTCCAATGGTGCTTACTATAATATTCCGCTAAATGAATTAGAAGCGATTGTTGAGTATGCTTTAAAACAAGGATATTCTATTGCTTGGGATGGAGACGTTAGCGAGAAAGGTTTTAATGCTAAGCAAGGAATTGCAGTTGTGCCAACAGATGTAAAGCGAGAAGATTTATTTCAAAAGCCAGGAAAGGAAATGAAGATTACCACTGAACTTCGACAAGATAAATTTGAAAGCTATTCTACAACAGATGATCACTTAATGCATTTAGTAGGTACGTCTAAAGACAAAGCAGGCAACAAATATTATTTGATCAAAAATTCTTGGGGGGAGATCAGTGAGTACAAAGGATTTTTACATATGTCTAAAGCTTATTTTCAATTAAAAACGGTTTCTATCATGGTGCATAAAGATGCCATTCCTGCCAATATTGCTGAGAAAATATAATGAAGAAATATTTAAAAATGAGCATTGTTCTTTAAGGAACGATGTTCGTTTTTTACCCCATTCCAAAAGGAAGTTTTAGTTAAATGTCTTATTCGATTACTCCAGTTTTTCGGATGTTATTGTTGTTAGTGAACAATGTTCAAGGTCATTCGTTTATTTTAAATATACTCTAAGCCAAATCACTATCCAAAACTAATTCCCATGTTTTTCTCCAAAAAACAATACCTTTTTTTTCCACTTTTTATATTCTTATCATCCACCTGCGATACAGCAACGAAGGTACAAAAAGGTAGCAATGAAAAGTTGGGAACCTCGATTCCTAATCTAGAAGTTAAACCAAAACTAGCAGTCTTAATTTCTGTAGATCAAATGCGTTATGATTATCTGGAGCGATTTGGACCTTATTTTCAACATGGATTAAAACGCTTGTTAGCAGAAGGAGCAGTCATGTCGAATGCTTTTTATGATCACTCTATGACAGGAACGGCACCTGGGCATGCAACACTTTCGACGGGGTGTCATCCATCCAAACATGGGGTCATTGAAAATAATTTTTTTGATCCTAAAACTGGAGAAATCCAATATTCTGTTAAAGATGAAAAGGCTAAAATTATTGGAGTAAAAAACAATGGAAAGATAGAAGGGGTCTCTCCTAAAAATTTATTAAAATCGGGCTTAGGAGATTGGTTGAAATCAAAAAATAAAAAGAGTAAGGTTTTTTCTGTGGCCTTTAAAGATCGGTCTAGTATATTGATGGGAGGGAAGCATCCGGATCGAGCATTTTGGTTTGAAAATAGTTCGGCTAAATTTGTTTCTTCTGATTATTATGGGAAAACATATCCTGAGTGGGCCAATGCTTATAATGGTCGAGTGATCATGAAAGAAGAGTTGAACAAAGGTTGGCAAAAGAAACGAGAAGAAAGTGTGTATACTGTTTCAAGAGCTGATTATTTTGAACAGGAAGAAGGACAACAAGGCTCGGAATTTCCACATACGATAGAAAGTACACGTCCGCCATATCGAACTTATCCAGACAAATTCAAGCGATCTTTATTACTTTGGAGTTCTCCTTATGGAGATGCATTTGCATTGAAATTTGCGGAAGCGATTATCGAAAATGAGCATTTGGGTAAAGATGAACATGTAGATTTACTTTTTGTGGGCTGTTCAACAGCAGATGCGATTGGACATCACTATGGACCATTTAGTCAAGAAGTACAAGATTACTATTTGCATTTGGATGATTACCTTGGACAGTTTTTTGAGTATTTAGATCAAAAAATAGGAAAAGAAAATTATTATGTTGCTTTGTCTGCGGATCATGGAGTCGTAGCGATGCCAGAGCATTCTGCTGCAAATGGACTCGATGCAAAGCGAATTGGGAAAACGGAGTTCGGAGAGGCAATAGATCAAGCTGAAGCCGCCACTAAGAAAATATTAGGATTACAAAATGATTTTATTGTCAGTAGTAGTTTTCAAGGTATTAGTTTGACCTATGGTGAAACCAATCAAGAGCAGATTTCTGGAGATAAACTGAGATCAACTCTCGCGAAGGAATTAAAAAAAGTAGATTTTATAGAGCATGCTTTTACTTCAGAAGAACTCAAAAGAGGAGGAGATCAAGCTTTTATAACATTTTACCAAAAATCATATCGCGTAGATCGAGGGAATGAAATTAAACTGCATTTTAAAAAATACTACCTCATTGATTATGCAGCGAGTGGAACGACTCATGGCACGCCGTATGATTATGATGCACACATTCCAATCATTTTTATGGGACCTACAATTGAACCAGGGACATTATCTCAAAGAGTAGGTATCGTGGATCTAGCTCCAACATTTGGAAATATTTTAGGATTAAAAAAACAAAAAAGAATTGATGGGAAGATTATTGATTTACCTAAACGAGCAATCAACTAGTGAAAAGTTATAGACTTCTAATTTGGGGCTGCAATTTTCTAGTGGTTCTGAACGAGAAAGACAATTGCTTTCTTCCTTACAATTTCTATAAAAAAAAGGATTGAAGAATACGCAGGTACGAATCTTCAATCCTTTTTTTGAAAATTAAATTTTATCTATTCACATAGTTCTGAGTAAATTCTCGCCGCTTTGATCAGGTCATCTTTATTCATTTTGATGCCACCTTCTGCACACATATCTTTTAAGTCGCCACAATCTTCAAAGTATTTTGCGATACCTTTTTTCCATAATAAAAAACGAGTATCATAAAGAGACAATGGAAAATCTTCACCTGCTTTTTGATAGGCAAATTCTGTTTTTTCATCAGCCATTACACCTGAAGAAGAGTAATACTTGTACATGGTGATTTTATCAGAAGAATATATTTCCTCTAAAATGCTCATCACTGCTTCTGACTCCCCTTTTGCCGAAGGGCTAAATCTAGTTTTGATGAATTTACGTTCTCCTAATTTAAAAGCAGAAATCTCTTCAGCGGTCAAATCATACTCTTTGATTTTACCATCTGTTTCAACGGTAAATTTGGTATTTCCTTTTTCACCGAATATCATTTCTTCAGCATCTTTTGCTTGCATAACAGAACCTTTAATCTCTTCACCATTGATGGTGATACTTCCTGAAAGTGAATTGTTAGCAGATTCTAATTCTTCTTTTTCTTCTTCAAATGCTTTTACCTTTGCAGGTGCTTTAGCATTAGAAAGATCACGGACATAATGCATACTATTAATGCCATGATATTCCATTTTCTTCTTCATTTTTTCAACAGCGGCAATCATATCAGAAGATCGACGATCTTTTTTCTCTGATTTTAAAACCATCTCTGCATACTTTTTAGCTGTATCTAAATCATCTAAGTAATAACTGACTAAAGCAATATTAAAGTTGGCTGCACGGAAAACTCTTTTTTGTTTTTTATCTCCTTTAGGATCGAAATCTCCTTGTTCTTTCCAAAAGTCCATGGCTGGTTGTAATTTCTTTTTTACGGCTTCGACGGTCTCTGCTGAATGATCTCCTTTCATCGTGGCAAAAGCAGTTTTTGTCAACTCAAAGTATTTAACAAAATCCTTAGCACTATCATGTTTTTTCAAGAAAAATGTATTCTGAAAATCTGTTCGATAATCATAAGCAAACTTATTATTTAGACTTCTTTGGGCTGCATTTACGGCACTATTAGCGGCCTTTTTGGCAAAATCTTTTCGAAGTCCTGAGATAAGAGAAGAATAGTTTTTACGTAAGTCACTTGATTTAGAATACTTTCGAGTACTCACGGTATTACCAGAAGAAGTACTGCCTTCATCTAAAATATTACCATCCGGATCAACTATTTTAAATGATCCATTGGAGGAAAGAGGGACTTCATACCAATAGCTATAGGTCGTGGTTTCTTTTCCTGTTTTTTTATCTTTTTTAGTGCTTTTAGAATTTTTCAATTCTGCTCGTCCAGTCGATACGTAGCCTGTGTAAACTGAAACTCGTAGGTGTCCGTAATTCGTACCAAAGCCATCAAGTTTCTTAAAGCCATCCATGTTGATAGAATTGGCCAATCGTTCGGCACTTAATCCACCTTGACGAACGGCGCTGCCATAGACTCTTACGGAGTAAGTTTGGAAATCATCGGGTAGTTTTTCACTTGGTAGTGAGACATAGTGATATCCAATTCTTTTGTCTTTTAGCTTTTGCGAAAGTCCGGGTAGTGAAAAAGAGAGAAATAATAAAATGAAAAGTAGATTGGTGGTTTTCATGCGTTCTGTTTTTTTTATTAGAAAGAAAGTACAAATAATAACTTATTTGATTATAATACAATCAAAGATAATCAAATAAATTATGAAAAAGAAAATAAATCCTATTTTTAGTGAAAAATATAGAATAATATCAAATAACAAAATACTTACTGCTGTTTTGTTCGATTTTAAATGAATAAATAAGGTTTAGTGGTTGATCGTGTTCGGTTTTGATACAGTTTATTTACATTTTTAATAGCTTGACAATTGATATTTACTTGGTCGATAATTGGGATAGATATCTCGATAAATGTTTCAAAGTTTAATACATCTTTCTAATTTTACCTTCGTATTCAGGCACGTTCTTAATCATGTACTTTAATTTGGCTTACGAGCCTAACCGAATAATCCTCATCATGAATAAAATTTGGCAACTTTTGTCTTTGATTTCTCTTCTTTTCTGTACTACGTCAAGTCTTATAGCACAAGATTTTGCAAAGAATAATTTTATTGAAAATTTATCTTCTCCGGTGATTGGGAATGGAGAAAGTTTGATGGACAATTTTCAAGGAAAATCAATCATTGAAATGCGACTTTTGACAGATGTACATCAATTGAAAAAAAATATTAAGACGAATGACTATCAAGATGCCATATGTACTTTGGTTTTGGCTAATGGCCAAAAAATAGAACAAGGAATTAAGGTTCGGGCAAGAGGAAAAACACGTCGAAGACTTTGTGAAATGCCTCCTTTAAAAATAAAATTTGATAAATCAGATTTAAAAGATGCTGGATATGCTCCTTATAAAAGCTTAAAATTAGTTCCTCATTGTAATGATGAAAAAGATGCGGATCAATTTGTAATGAAAGAATATTTGGCTTACAAAATGTATAATGAATTGAGTGAATATTCTCTAAGAGTACAATTGGTAAAAATCACTTATCAAGACATCAATGATCGAGCTTATTCAGAAGAACGTTTTGGTTTTTTAATTGAAAGTGAAAAAGAATTCCGAGAACGATCTAAAGTCAAAGCGATTGATCGATTTGGATTCAAATATGCTGAATTTGAAAAACAAAAAGCAGAAGTTTTTTCTGTGTTTCAGTATATGATTGGTAATGCAGATTGGGAACTTTTAACTAAGCACAATCTAAAAATATTTCAAAAAGAAGGAATCGATAAATTAATTGTGGTGCCTTACGATTTTGACTTTAGTGGTTTGGTCAATAATGCTTATGCTTTGCCAAATCCTAATTATCATCAAAAATCAGTGCGCGATAGAATTTATATTGGAGGCGATACTCCCTTGTCGGAAGCAACCATCCAATTGTTTTTAAACAAAAAAAACAACTTTGAGCAACTCATTCATAACATGGAATCTTTAAACAAAAAACATAAAAAAGAAGCACTTCGCTATTTAGGTGGTTTTTATCAATTGCTCCAAGAACCAGCAAAGAGAAAAGAAGCTTTTCAAACTCAAAAACGATAATACTGTTTTCTTATTTTACACACATTGCGAACATTCCTATTCGTACATCTATCAATTTGTCGCTATGGCATCTTCTTTGAGCTTCAATAGATAGAAGTTTAAAGTCATGGAGTATTCTTTTATTTGAAAAAAAAAATTATACGAATACGCTATTCCAATTTTAAAATGGTTATTTTCACGTACAACAGACAAATCATTTTGTACCAAAATGAAAATAATCGACCTAAAAACGAACTATATGAGATTACTATGCCTACTATTTGGGCTAGGAATGAGTACGCCTATCTGGTCAAATCCATTTATTTTTGATACGATTTTACCGCCTTCAGAGCCTATTTTTCAAGAAAGTTTCTTTGATCAATTGTATCAAGAAGACGAGATGGTCAAGGTGATGATTCACTTAGATTTACAAACCTTATTGAAAAATAGAAAAACCAATAATTCAGTTCCCGCCAAATTTTATTACCCCGATGAAAATGGAGAATTAGTTAAACGAAAGGCGAAAATAAAAGTAAGAGGAAAGACAAGACGAAAAAAATGTGACTTCCCGCCATTACAAGTTAAGTTCAAGAAAAAGAAACTTAAAAAAGATAGCTTGGCTCCGTTCAATCAATTGAAATTGGTGACCCACTGTTTTGATGATGAAGTTGGCGAGAAAAATATATTTAAAGAATATTTAGCTTATCGTTTATATAATATCCTTACGGAAAAAAGCTTTAAAGTACAGTTGCTGAGCATCACTTACGTCGACAGTACTCAGGTGATAGAACCTTTTGAGCGATATGGTTTTTTTATTGAAACAACGGATGACTTAAAAGAACGTTTAAATGTAAAAACGAAACAATCTTTTGCCTTTCCTCCAGGGGATTTGGATCAAGAAAATTATCTTCAACTTTCTGCATTTCAATATATGATTGGCAATACAGATTGGTACCTCAAATTTTTGCATAATATCAAACTAATGACGAGCAATGAAGATAGCATGCATAATTATTTAGTGCCGTATGATTTTGATTTTAGTGGATTGGTCAATGCACATTATGCGGTGCCTAATCCTAACTTAGGACAACAAAAAGTGGTAGACCGTTTTTTTCAAGGAGAGCATCAAAATAATGAAGCCATGGAGGCAGCATTGGAAAGGATAAAAATGAAAAAGGAAGCTTGCAAAAAATACTGTGAGTCCTACAAATGGTTGAGCAAAAAAGATCGAAAGAAAGTTTGGAAGTATTTAAATTCGTTTTTTAAAACCATTGAAAATCGACAAAAGAAAGAGGAAATATTTTTTAGGTCAACTAAGTAAGGATGGAAGAATAACTTAACCATCTCATTTTTTTCATCCGTACTAAATAATAAGAAAATGAAAATCACTCCGTCGTGTAAGCAATTTTTGTTTTTGTTGAAAAAAAATGTGTGGCTAGTTTCTCTCATTAGCTTCGCATGGACTAACACTATAATGGCCCAAGAAGAGTTGAAAACTTCTGACCTGGTAAAAGTGGATAGTGTATTAGTTGACTCATTTGAGTTTAGTATTTTTGATAAAATGTATCAGGACACCATCCTGAATTTAGAATTGAAAACGGACTTGAATCAATTCTTAATAAACAAAGCAAAGGATGATTATCAACCAGCTGTCCTTTCATTTTTGGATAAGGATAGTATCGCTTATGAGCTGAAGCTAAAAATAAAACCCAGAGGAAGATCTCGTAAACAGTTTTGTGATTTTCCACCAGTCAAATTGAAATTTTCAAAAGAGACCTTAAAATCCAATAATTTACAAGAACACAATGACATTAAATTGGTCACCCATTGTAAAGATGAAATGGCTTTTCGACAAGTCGTGCTCAAAGAGTATTTGGTCTACAAAGCGCTCAATATTTTAAGCGAGTATAGTTTGAAAGTGCAACTGGTTAAAATACAATATATAAATACGGGAAGAAAGAATAGAAAGATGGAGCAGTATGGTTTATTGATCGAAGATGAAAATCAAATGGCTGCTCGATTCCAAGGAAAAATCTTAGATCAACGAGGACTCAAAGCAGAATATATTGCGCCCGAGCAACTTACCTTTATCGCGATGTTTCAGTACATGATTGGCAATACGGATTGGATTATTGAAAAACATCACAACCTTAAATTTGTCAAACAACAAGGCGCTCCTTATCTTCAACTGATTCCATATGATTTTGATATTTGTGGCTTAGTCGATGCAGCTTATGCGATACCTGCTGTTGATTTACCGATCAGCAATGTTCGAGAAAGACTTTTTCAAGGAAAGTGTGTAACGGATGCAGAATTCGAAAATTGTCTGAATATTTTTCGAGAACACAAAGAAGAGATTTTTGAACTCTTTAAAAATTTTGATACCCTAAGCAGAAGTAACCGCAAATCCATGCTCAAGTATCTAAAAGAATTTTACGAAGAGATTGAAAAACCATCTTTCCTCCAAGAGAAAATCAAAAAATATTGTCAGGAGTGAAGTAATTGAATGCGTGGATGATTGAATGCGTGAATAATTGAATTTTGAATGCCCTTCTAAAGGTGGGGACGTGAAGATGAGCTAGCTGCTAGGGATTTTTCTTAGAAAATGACTTGTCAAATCCAACTCGTTTTACACGATATAGGGCCATTCAATTATTCAACCATTCAATAATTATACCTCCCTTTCCATTTCGATTTTAGATTTTCTCTTACTTTATTTTCAGCTGGATTCTTACCCGGATCATAGAAGATGGTTTTTGAAATTTCATCAGGTAAAAATTCTTGGTCTACAAAATTCCCGACATGATTATGAGCATATTGATATCCTTTGCCATAATTCAAATTTTTCATCAATTTGGTTGGCGCATTCCTAATGTGGAGAGGAACGGAAAGATTACCCGTTTGTTGAACCAAAGCCATCGCTTTATCAATGGCCAAATAAGAAGCATTGCTCTTAGGAGAAGTAGCCAAGTAAACAGCCGCTTGTGACAACAAAATACGAGCCTCTGGCAGACCAATGGCTTGAATGGCTTGAAAGCAAGTAGTGGCCATCAACAAAGCATTGGGATTGGCCATTCCGATATCTTCAGATGCAGAGATCATCAGTCGTCGAGCAATAAATTTAATATCTTCACCGCCTTCCAACATTCGCGCCAGCCAATAGACCGCCGCATTAGGATCACTTCCTCGAATGGATTTGATTAAGGCAGAGGCAATGTCATAATGTTGCTCGCCGCTTTTATCGTAGATGGCGATGTTTTGCTGAATCAACTCTTTAACCAAATCATTGGTCACTATCAATTTGTTCTCGATAGGAACATTAGAAATCAATTCTAAAATGTTGTACAATTTTCGGGCATCACCACCAGAATATTGCAATAAGGCATCATACTCTTTTATTTCGATCGCTTTTTTATTGAGGTATTCATCTTTGATCAAAGCTTGATTGACGAGGTGAATGAGTTCGGCTTTTTCATGATGTTTTAAAATATAAACTTGTGCCCGAGAGAGTAGGGCAGAGATGACCTCAAACGAAGGATTCTCTGTTGTTGCGCCAATCAAAGTAACCACTCCTTTTTCTACCGCTCCCAGTAAAGAATCTTGTTGTGATTTACTGAACCGATGAATCTCATCAATAAACAAAATCGGATTTGGCTGATCAAAAAACTGTTGTCGCTTCGCTTTGTCAATGGTTTCTCGAATATCTTTTACTCCAGAGTTGATCGCACTCAAGGTGAAAAAAGGTCGCTTTAATTGTGCTGCAATGATACTCGCCAAAGTCGTCTTTCCAACACCTGGAGGTCCCCACAAAATAAAGGAAGGAATATTACCGGTTTCGATCGCTTGTCGCAATACCGCTCCTTCACCAACTAGATGCTTTTGTCCAATATAATCGTCCAAATTAGTCGGACGCAATCGTTCTGCTAATGGTCTCATAAAACAAAATTAATGATTTATTTGAATTTAGTCCTTAAGTACGATCAATATATAAGGACCTCATTAAATTTCTATTTTTTTGTAAAAAAAGAATCCACTAGAAAAAAAGTAAAAAAAATCCCAACGCACCCAACCCTTTCCAATTTCTTACCGTGTATGTTGTTGAAAAGCATATGCAAAACCAATTCATTCAATAAAAAATCATAAAATGAAAAGCTTTATACTCCTCCTTTCCTGCTGTATTACCTGCTTTACGCTAACTGCACAAGTTGCGGTAACTATACAAGGCAATGTCTCATATCTTCTTGGAGAAGGAGTCGCCAACGTACAAATCAATATTTACAATGAAACCGATCCCTTTTTTACTTATGCCAATACGGTCTATACGGATGAAAGTGGCTATTATTCAGATGTCATAGAAGACGCGCCAATTGAAGGCATATTCACCATAGAAATGATAGATTGTGATGATAGTTCGGAAATAGCTCATAGAGGATGGTTTGGAGATAGCACGGATATCGTTCAAAATTTTATTTTCTGTGAAGAACCTAACAATTTTTGCTTTGCGCAAATTTGGGGTGACAGTTTGAATGTTGATTGTGATTCTATCATCAGCTTATATGCAGCAGCAGAAGGAGTCCCTCCATTGTCTTTTGTTTGGAGCAATGGAAGTACGGAATCTGAAATCTGGGTGACTGAGTCAGGTTGCTATGGATTGACTGTTACTGATGCTATTGGATGTGTCAGAGAAGATGATAAATGTGTAGAGTTTTTGGATAATTGTTGTTCCACAACGATCATTCAAAATGACTTAGGAAATGTCCTAGAAGCTATCGTTTCTGGAACAGCACCCTTTACTTATGAATGGTCTACAGGAAGTACTGAAGGTGCAATTGTTGCGGACGAAACTGGAAATTATTGTGTCACAACCACAGATGCTGAAGGCTGCGTTTCAAATAGTTGTTATTTTATTTTTATTTCTAATCCTACAGATAGTTGTTCCGTTGAACTGATCAATTCTGATTCTTCTTTTTGTCTTTTTGCAGTACCTACTGGAGTCGCTCCTTTTACCTATGACTGGGAGTGGGAAACAAACAATAATAGTCCTTACTACTGTGCTGGTTTTTATGGAACTCATTGTGTCACTATAACAGATGCAAACGGATGTATCGCAGATGCCTGTTATGATTTTCCATTCGATTGGTGTGCGGTTGATATTTGTGAAGTGGAAGAGAGTGATGAGATAGAACTACATGCCCTTCCGATAGGAAATGCGCCATTTGTTTTTGAATGGAATACTGGTGAAACGGAAGAGATCATTACACCAACTGAAGCTGGAAATTATTGTGTGACGATGACCGATGCTACGGGTTGCGAATCATCGAATTGTTATTACTATAATCAAGGAAGTATCGATTCTTGTATTGTGGAATTGATCTGGCATGAAAGTGTAGGATGTCTTCAAGTTTATGCGGAAGGTGTTGCACCATTTATTTATATATGGAATATAGAAGGTTGTGGAGATTCAAATATTAACTGTCCAAATATTTCTGGAAATTATTGTGTGACCGTAATTGATGCTACAGGATGTGAAGCAGTAGCTTGTTATGAAGTAGATTTAGATTGTGGTGTTCAAGTTTATGAACCAGCTATAAATCCGGGCGTCTTGGAAGCTTATCCAACGGGTGCGGAACCGTTTACCTATGATTGGGATACAGGAGATACGACGTCTGAAATCATACCAAATGGAGAAGGAACTTATTGTGTGACTTTGACGGATGCAACAGGTTGTGTTTCTACTGATTGTTTTGACTATTGGCTGAATCCAGTTGACACCATTTGTTACACTTATCTGAATGAAATTGAAGGAGGTACTTGCTTAGAAGCAGTTCCAACAGGAATAGCGCCCTTTACCTACCTTTGGAGTGATGGATCAACAAATTCTATCTTATGTGGGGCTGACATTTTAGAAGTATATTGTGTAACCGTAACAGATGCAGAAGGCTGTGTAGGAGAGGCTTGTGGTTTTATTGAAAATCCAAATTTCTGTACTGCTCAAATTGATTCTTTGCTTATTTTATGGACAGGAGAAACTGGACTATTTGCTTATGCGGATGGAGTAGCACCTTTCCATTATGAATGGAATACTGGATCTGAAGAAAATATGATTATTCCGACAGAAGCAGGTGAATATTGCGTGACGGTAACAGATGGATTTGATTGTGTTGCTACAGACTGTTTTTACTTTTCTGGTCAACAACTAGTTGATACTTGCTATACCACTTTGAGTCTATTGGAATTAGGGAACTGTTTACAAGCTGATACTTACGGAAATGCTCCTTTTACTTACGAATGGAGTGATGGATCGACTGAAGGATTTTTATGTTCTTTTGAAATTAGTGGCGAGTTTTGTGTAACCGTGACAGACGCAACAGGTTGTGTAAGTGAAGCGTGTGGTTATATCAACAATCCAAATTGCTCTACTTATATTGATTCTACTAATACCTCAGGAGGTCAGATTCAGCTGAACGCAAACACGGATGGGACTGCTCCTTTTACTTACGAATGGAGTACAGGGTCAACGGAGTATGCTGTGATTCCTGAGGAAGCAGGTTTTTATTGTGTGACTGTTACGGATGCAGAAGATTGTGTATCTATCAGTTGTTACCAATTTTGGGATCATGAATGTTATACAAATCTTGTTGAATTTGAAGGAGGTTATTGCTTACAAGCTATTACTATAAATGGAAATGCTCCCTTTACTTACGAATGGAGTGATGGATCTACAGATCCTTCCATATGTGCTACAGGTACAGGTGGCGAAATCTGTGTAACAGTAACGGATGCGACAGGTTGTGTGAGTAATGCCTGCGGTTTCTTAAATAATCCAAATTGCTTTACTTACATCGATTCTACGAATACCTCAAGTGGAAATATTCAGCTTAGCGCAAATACAAGTGGTGTGGCTCCTTTTACTTACGAATGGAATACAGGGTCAACGGAGTATGCTGTGATTCCTGAGGAAGCAGGTTTTTATTGTGTGACTGTTACGGATGCAGAAGATTGTGTATCTACCAGTTGTTTTTACTATACGATTTCTTGTGATGAATTCTTTTCTCTCTCCATTCAAATGAGTGAGGATAATTGTCTGATTGCAGTCGCAACGGGAGAAGGGCCTTTTACTTATAACTGGATTTTTAATGGATTAGAAGGGCCAACGATATGTCCAGATATCAATGCGAGTTATTGTGTAGAGGTAAGCAATGGGAATGATTGTGTTTTGACCGAATGTTTCCATGTGGATTATTTGACGGAGTATGGTTATGTCGCTGGAAATATTTTTACAGACTCGATTACACCGCCTGTATTATCTGGTTTGGTTTATCTAATCGCTTATGATAGTATTGCAGGAACTTTAACAGAAGTAAGTACGGCTCATATTATGAATGAAGGCCCTGGTTTTAATTCTTATTTCTTTCAGGGAGTTCCGGCTGGTAATTATTTAGTCAAAGTAGCTCTAGATGAAAATTCTGATGACTATGAAGATTACTTACCGACTTATTATGGAGATGTATTGTTTTGGGATGAGGCTCATTTTGTAGGAGTGCCTTACGATTTCTTCACGGCCGATATCCATATGGTTGCGGGTGAAAATTCTGGAGGACCTGGTTTTATCGGAGGCTTGGTAATCGAAGGAGCTAATTTTACAGGTTTTGCAGACACAAGAGATGAAGACGGAGATCCGATAGCCAATGTTGAAATCATCTTGTTAGATGAATCAGGCAATCCTGTAGCTTATACTTATACCAATGAAGATGGCGAATATGAATTTGATAACCTAGCTTGGGGAACCTATCAAGTAGTGGTGGAGATTCTAGGCTTTGAACAAGCGATTTTTGAAATAACGATTGGACCCAATGATCCGGTAGTGAACAATATCATTTTTGAAGTAGATGAGGACAGTGTCTCTTCTGTTTCCACCGCCATAGAAGACATCTTAGTAGTCAATCAATTTAGTATCTATCCAAATCCAACGAATGGTGAATTGACCATTGAGATGGAAATGAAAGCGAACGTTGAAGTCTTCATCAGTTTAATGTCTGTGGACGGAAGAAAAGTTTTAGAAACCTTTAGAACGGTTGATTATGGAATGAATCGAGTGGCACTAGACTTAAGTAAATTTACAAATGGAGTGTATTTCCTCAACATTGTAAATGGACAAGATATTATTTCACGCAAAGTGATTAAGCAGAATTAGTGTTAGAGTGTTCAGGTGTTCGAGTTTTTGATTCTTCAACGTCCTAAGTATCTAGAACACTTGAACACCATAATACTATAATAAGAAAAAGCTATGACTATTAAAATTAAGAAACGGGACGTCATTTTAGGTAAGTTGAAAATTTTCAAAACGTTTCTTAAACCCTTATTTTGAGTAACACGTAAAAAGTACCCGGTGATTCGTCACTGGGTACTGTAAGGGAATAAAACTGATCCAAGTAAAATCTTTTGTATTTTTCTTTACGAAAAAGGTCAAATACGGATAATTAGATTTATAATTGTTATAGCAGAATACTAGACCAACAACTTTAAACATTAAATGAATATCAACCCTAAATTAATTAAGGATTGTAAAAAAGGAGATCGTCGAGCGCAGTTTCAACTGTACAAGACTTGCTTTCCTGTCCTGATGGGGGTTTGTATTCGATATCGAAAGTCACAAGATGAAGCTGCTGAGATCTTGAATGTAGGATTTTTAAAAGTGCTGAATAATATCAATAAGTATAGAGATGAAGTGCCTTTTGAAGCTTGGATTCGTCGGATCATGATCAACACTTTGATCGATGATTTTCGAAAAAATAGAAAAGTAAAAGAACTGATTGAGCATACTGACTTTTCAGACGAAGAAAGATTTCATGATGTCATTGATTATGAAAGAGCGGATAAAGTCTTTGATGCAGAACACTTAGAATTATTGATCAAACAACTTCCACCGGTCAGTCAAAAAGTATTTAACCTTTATGCCATCGATGGATATATTCACAGAGAAATTGCAGAAATGCTCGGAATTAGTGTCGGAACCTCGAAATGGCACTTATCATTTGCAAGATCGAAATTACAAGAAATGATGAAGCAAACTATAAATTCTTCAAAAGTCGTTTAATATGGAAAAAGATAAACTCGACGAATTTTTTAACCAAAAACTTCCCGGAAGAAGTTTTGAGCCGACAGAGGAATACTGGAAGCAGGCCGAAGCGCTCATCGAAGCGCAAGAAAAAAAGCGCCGCAACTGGAAGTTTCTTTGGTGGGGGCTAGGCATCTTTTTGTTGCTTGGCTTTGCCATTACGTGGAAATGGTCTTCGAATCAATTAGCAATAGAGAGCAAGACAAAAACGACCGATGAAGTATTGACGGAATCTACTCCTTCTATTTCCACAGAAGTGGAAAATAAAGAAACGAATAATACTTTGACCACAAAAGAAGAATTGAAAACTATTAAAAACGGAACTAATCTGAATGCCTCTGAACCAGATACAAAAAAGGGAGAAACCTTTTCCGCTCAAGCGAAAAAAACTAAAACTAATGCGACTTCCAATGATCAAATAATTTCATCAAAAAAATCAAAAACAATAATCAACAACCAATCCAAAGGAAGTGAAGATCCCAGCATAGGAAAACCACAGGCCGGGATAACCAACGACCAATCGAAACAAGGTGAAAATCCTGCCGCAGGGAAATCGCAGGTCGGGATAACTTATAACAACAATCAAACCTCCCCGAAAAAAATGGTAAACAATGATGTTGTGGTTAACAATGAAAAAAATACTATCAAGGATCCAACTATCGATTTAAGCAAATCAGAAAAAGAAAAGGAACTTACTTCAGTTAATAAAACAGCCGATGTAACGAAAGAGGAAAATACTTCAAATGCCTTTTTAATGAAACCATTGAATTTAAGTTCTTTACCTTTTTCAATGGATGAACTAAAACGAGAATTAAATACGGGAACACCAGAAGCTTACAAAAGTGAATATCCAAAACCACGGAGACGTCAATTCAACATGGGCGTGCAAGGAGGCGTTTCTTTATTTCCTGCTAAAGGAAATGAAAAAATCTTAAACGGATGGGAAAGCGGTTTGACTGCTCAATATCAATTGACTAAAAATTGGTTGATCGGAGCAGATGTATTGTATCTTCGAAATAGAGGAACATTTAATCAATCGGATGTAGAAATAGCTGAACTCAACTATAGTTTTGGAAGTAAAAAGACTACGTATAACTTTGAAAGAACAAGTTTGAGCACCCTTGAAGTGCCTTTGTATGCTCAATATAAAATAGATAAGCATCGACTAGAAGCGGGACTTAGTTTGAACTTTTTATTGGGTGTTCGTGGGGCTATTGAAAAAACAGAAACCTTGTTTCCATGGGAGCGATCAAATATAGAAATACCAACACAGTCGATAGTCACTGAGGAAAAATGGGTGTCAAAAGATGGCTTTAAAAAATTCTATCCTGCTTTGGTTTTGGGGTATCGATTTGAAATGACTAAGCGATTTGATATAGGGATGCGAGCAAGATATGTTTGGGCGAAAAACGAATCGATTACCAGTTTAATTGAGGAAGGGAATCAAGCCATTTATCAAGAGTTTCGACCATTGAGTTTTAGAGTGAATTTACGTTATTATTTTATTAAGTAAGCACGTTGAAATGAAAATGAAAAAAAGATATATATTGTTGTTTTTGATCGGCTTGTTCTTTTCATGTAAGGAAGAATCTTTGCCTGAACCCAATACCGGAACACCTGTGTTTACGATAGCTGGAACACTAGGTGGTAACTCGATTGATATTAATGCTGGCGATAATGACTTTTATATGTTTACTGAATTTGAAAAAGATGAGACCAATGTTTTTACTTTTTCGGGAACCTTTGCGAAACTAGAACCAGATTGTAATCCTAATTGTAATGAACAACTTCGCATCAGTATTCGAGATTTTCAGATGACTGAAGACCTGCTGGTGACTGATATTGACAATTCGCTAAAGGTGGGTGATTATGAATATGACAATGGACGAGAAGATAGTATAGAAATGACTGTCATCTCTTCTTATAGCGTTAGCTTTATTAATAAAACAATTATTTCCTTCCCTGGAGAAGATATTTTTACATGGCGCTTTTCCCCTCCACAATCAGATCCAATTGAGGTTCAGACTTTTGGTCTATTATCTGTTCCTGAGCCAATGAATTTTCCAGCACTTGATTTTCCAGTTACTTTGGAAAGATTTGGTTTTGAACCAATTATTACTTGCCCAGGTTATACTCGGACTTTAGATACTCAAAGTATGGATTGTTCTACAAGAATAGAAGCGATGCTTGATACGGTTTCATCTGGGATTCTAGTAGGCTTAGAAGAGAATGGTAACGTGGCTAATTTTGAATGGATTAATTTCGATCCGGATGCTTTTGGAGCAATACAAGAACCCGGAGACTATTGTGTTGCTATTGAGCATTTAACCGGCTGTTTAGATACGGTTTGCATCCGAACACAATTTAATGAAGAGCAAAGTCATTATTGTTCCGAAGCTTTTGATTATGTTGTTGAAGAGAATTTTGAAACTATTATGATTTCCCCGGATAATCCTTTTCGTTTGTCAGAAGTTGTCATTGAATATGTGAATGAAGATGGTATAAGTTTTCGCTCTGACTTATTTCCTCAAACAGATGAAAGTCGATTTGAGATTCTAGAAGTCTCGGATTTTGAAGACAACGAAAACGGTGAAAAAACGAAGCAATTAAAAGTTCGATTCAATTGTGTTTTATATGACAACTCTGATTTGTCTTTGAATTTTGAAAATGCAGAAGTGGTGATGGCCGTGGCCTATCCAGGAGAGTGATCGGTTGAGGTTTGGAATATTCAATAAATTAATATTCAATATCTAAAATGAAAGAAGATCCTGGGACTAGAGCAACGGAAGATCTGGATATCTAATAACCAATAAGCTTGCTGGTTTTAATTACTCTGATCTTAACATTCCAACAGGATTACTTTTTGCTGCCCACCATGTTTTGGAAATCACGGTAAGTATCGCCAAAAGAAAAATAACACCAGCACCACCTAGTAATATCATTGGACTCATCGCAATTCTATCCGCAAAATTATTGAGCCAAAAATTGTTCACTAAAATACTGATTGGGATGGCAATGCAAATCGCTAACCCAAGTAAGAAAATAAAACCCTTAGACAATAACCAAACTAAATTCTTTTCGCTAGCACCTAGTACTTTTCGAATACCTACTTCTTTTACTTTCCCTTCAACAGCGTAAGTGACCATACCTAATAAGCCTAAACATGCAATGACAATTGCTAAGAATCCTACCAAGCCAACAATTTTAGAACCCATTTTAAAGAACTTGGAAAAGTAATAAATTCGGTCATCAAAATAATAGGAATTGAGAGATTGGTGCGGACTCATTAAATTCCATTCTGCTAATATTTTTCTAAAAGTAGCTTCTTGATCTATGCCGCTTAATTTTACATTAGCGGAACGAATTTGATTAGGATTGTAACGCAATAAATGAGGCTGAATAGATGCATCCCAAATATTTTCATAGCGAAAATTTTTAACGACACCAATGATAGAAACCAATGAAGTATCTACTTGTAGCATTTGTCCAAGTGCTTCATTAGGTTTTTCGTAACCCAAACTTTGAGCAGCTAGTTCATTTAAAATGATAAATTGTTCATTTTGAGCAGAAGTATTGGTAGGAAAAGTTTGACCACATATGAATGGAATATCCAAATTTTCAATCCAATTGGAAGTTACATAATTATAGGAGATTTCCAAAGAATCATTTTTGTTTTCCCAATACATTTTGGTCATGTTGACTTCTCCTGAAATAGGAATGGCTTTGGCACCAGAAATTTCTTGCACTTGATTGATCTGGCTGATCCGTTGCTTAAATATTTCATAGTCCGTATCGTAGAGATAAACATTCAGCAAATTATTTTTATCAAAACCTAAGTCCGTTTGTAAGATATGATCTTGTTGTCGTAGAATGGTGATCGTCGTAATAATGAAAACGATGGACAAAACAAATTGACTAACGACGAGGACTTTTCTAAAATTGAATTTGGAAAAGACTTTTAGATTTTGACTTATTTTTAAAACTTGGATTGGGTGGAAAGAAGACAAACGCCACGCAGGTAGAAGGCCCGCAATGATGCCAATCACAATACTGAAAATGACAAATAATAAATAAATATTTAAGGTTTTGCCCAAAAGGAAATGTTCAGGAACAAATGCATCTAAGTTATAAAACCCATGAATTAAAAATTCAAGAAAAACCAATGCGATAGCTAATGAGCACAAAGCAATCACTACAGATTCTATGATAAATTGTAGAATGATTTGTCTTCTCTTTGCACCAACTACTTTACGTACACCGATTTCTTTAGATCGTTTGACTGCACGTGCCAAAGAAAGGTTGGTATAATTAAAACAAGCAGTCAAAATGATTAAAATGCCAAGGGTCATCAGGAAGTACATGATGATGGAAGGCGTTGAGTAAAGATCATTAGATAAATCATTTCCTGGTGAAATGTCTGTAACATTTTGACTTTCAAAATGCCAGAATTGATCTTCTTTTTTTTCAGACCAGTCACTCGCAATTTTTCCTAAACTCGCGTCAGCCATTGCTAGATTACCTTTCTCATTCATCAAGAAATAAACATAAGTATTGCGATAGATCGTTTCCCAATCTTTGAGTGAAATTGGATTTTTTTCTACTTCTCCAAGACTGTTCATGCTGGACAAGGAAACCATATAATCAAATTGTAAATGAGATCGTTGATTAACTTCTGGTATGACTCCAGTAATGACAAAATCACCATAATCTGGAAAGGTAATCATTTTGCCCAAAGGCTCTTCTTCTTTAAAATAGTTCTCAACCATTTTTTCCGAAATGACAATTGAAAATGGTTGATCCAAAGCGGTATTTCGATCTCCTTTTGACCAACCAAAGCTAAAGATATCTAAGAATTCAGGATCCACCCAGATTCCTTTTGTATCAAGTGCTTCATTTTTGTAAAAAGCATTGTTCCAAGGCATGATCACTCTCGTTGATTTTTCCACCCATGGATAGTCGGACTTTAGTTCTTCGGAAATAGAAGCAGGTGTGGTTGCAAATCGAGCATTGGCAACAGGTCGTTCTTCCATACTAGAGATCACTCGGAAAATGTTATCTTTCTTTTCATGAAAATGATCATAAGAATATTGGTCGGCCAAAATCATAATAATCAATAGACAAACGGATAGACTAGTGGCCAAACCAAATATGTTTAGACTCGCAAATAGTTTATGTTTTTTAATTTGTCGAAAAGCGATTTTAAAATAAGTAGCCATCATAGCAATGGATGTTAAGTAGTGAGATAATTCTAAATTTCTAATGATTCCAAAACGGAAGAGACCAAACACTTCTCGGACAAAGTGGCGTTTTGCTTTTTTTTCACCAAGCGTTTCCACATGGTCTTCAAAAGCTTCTTCGAGATCACCGAGAATATATTCCAGTAGATCTGGTTTGCAGAACCAGGTTAAAAATCGTTCTGCCCAAGGTGGTGGTTTTGGTTTTGGAGTCATGATATTAATAGCCTAAGTTAAAAGCAGATTTTGGAATAGCTTTCCAAAGTTTTTCTCTTGAGTGTCTGGTTTCTATCAATGCATTTTGTCCTTTTGCAGTGACCTGAAAAAGTCTTTTACGTTTGCCGCCTCGTTTTTGAGTGGCTTCTCCATATCGAGAATCTAAAAATCCTTTGCCTTCCAATCGAACCAAAGTTGCATGTAGCGCACCAAGACCAACCTTTCGGTCTAACTGATCTTCGATCTCTTGTCGGATAGAAATTCCATAAGCTTTATCGAACAAAACACCAACAGTCAATAAAACGACTTCTTCAAATTCCCCTAAGTATTTACCTTTCATATTTGATATTTTTCCTAAATGTAGGAATAATAAAAATAAAATCAAACGATTAATTTCATTTTTGTAGGAAAAATAAGGAATGACTTGCTGGTTGACTGCTTTTAATCTACCAATTGTTAAAAAATATAGATTAACAACAAAGTGTTTACTCGCTCGTTTTGAAAAGGTGATTTATGTTTTGAACTCAAGAAGAACCAAAAATAAAAAGTAAAAGAATGATTGGAAAACTAAAAATCCTTGGATGTTTCCTTGTTTTATTGACCATTGCTTGCAATAAAGATGACCTGAATGGACCTTACTCTTCTCTCGATAATTATTTTAAAAGTCAATTGCAACCAGATACTTTTGTGTTCAACACAACTGAAGAAATTGTGATTATTGGAAGGCAAGGAACGCGGTTAACTATACCCGCTGAAAGTCTTACTTCGGATGGATTTAGTGTATATGAAGGAAAAGTGATGATTCGCTTTCAAGAGTTTTTTAGCAAAAGTGATGTTTTGCTTAACAATATTCCAATGAATACAACTTCGGGTGAATGGTTAGAATCTGGTGGTTCTTTTTTCGTTGACATTAGGGATGAAGAAAGGAGAAGGGTGTGGTTAAATAATCCAATGCAACTGGATTTTCCAATAAGTGATGAAATCAGTGATCCAACCAACATGAATCTTTGGATTGGTCCGACAGAGGGCGATATTACAGACGATATTGATTTTGGTGCTTGGGAACAAGCTAACCCAAATTTTCCTGATAGCTCTTTTGTTCAAGTAAATACGGGAGAACAACAATTTTCAATGTTCTCTAATAATTGGGTTTGGATCAATTGTGATTATGTTTTTGAAAGCTCTGCATCACGAACTAAAGTTAGCGCCAAACCGATTAACTTTTCAGGAGATTTTTTTGATCTTCGGACGTTTATAGTTTTAGAAAATATAAATTCTGTTCTTAGATTGGATCTTATTGAAAACAAATATGAGTCTTTTCCTCTTCCAATTGGTGAGTCAGGACATATCGTGATGATGGGATTGGATAATGGAAAACTATATTTAGCTATAGAGCCTTTTACAGTTGAAGCAAATCAACATTTTGATTTGACTCCGGAAAGAAAAAGTGAGGAGGAGCTTAAAGAACTATTAAAGGAATTGGATTAAATAGAGTGTTGAATGTCTGAATCATTGAATGAGCCTTCTACCGCGATTCCTATGGTCGAAGGCCCATTCAATTATTCAAAATTCAGACATTCAAAATTGCTTTTTTCAAAACACTAAATAAGTAGCTAAGCAAATTTAATCTGTCAAACCTTCATTTTAAAAAATTAAGACCGTAAATAAGAGGCTCCATTGACATCAATGATTCCACCTGTCATAAATTCTGTTCCTTCTGCTGCTAAAAACAAAATGGCTTTGGCCACTTCTTCTGGTTTAGCAACTCGTCCAAGTGGACTTTGATTTCGAATGGCTTCTCCTTCAGGGCTTGCTAGAATGTTTTTGGCCATATCTGTTTCCACAAAACCAGGCGCTACTACTCCAATGAAAATATTATGAGATGCCAATGATTGAGCTAGTGATTGACTCATAGCATTGAGTCCTGCTTTGCTCGCTCCATATGCAGGTTGGTCTGGTTCGCCTCGAAATGCACCACGAGAAGAGACATTTACAATTCGTCCATGCCCTTGTTTTATCATATATTGAGCAGCACAAAAACAAACATTTGAGGGACCGATCAAATTCACCTCTAGGGTAGTTTTCCAAGCTTTTTGCCAAGAGGAATAACTGGTTTGATCAATTGGATGCGTCGAAGATATACCAGCATTATTGATCACAATATCTAAACCACCCATTTCTTGAATGACGGTATCAATCATTTGTTTTACTTCATCAGGATTTTGTACATCACCTTTGATGATTAGATGGGGACCTCCTGACATTTCCTCCAGTGTTGCTGAGGCCGCTAATTGATTGACTCGATAACTGATGGCTACCCGTGCTCCTTTTTTTGCGAAAGCTATTGCAGTCGCCCGTCCAATTCCACGAGAACCTCCTGTTATAAAAACGCATTTATTTTTGAAATCCATTGTCTAGTTTTTTCTCTAAGAACCATAATAATCAATATCCAATAAGAAATACAAAACACTCCTAATTTAAAAACCATTTTTCAACTACCTTTTCTGCCGGATGATTGATTGGCGTAAATCCCTCAGGGTAATGGTAGTCTTTATTTGTCGGCCATTTCCACCAGTAGATCCCTGCGCACCATTCTTGGTCAACAAGACTTTCGAAAACAACTTCATAGCACATTTTTTGATGGGCAGGATTAGGCCTTCGTCCATTCGGTTCTTCATGCGGATGTCGCCAAGGTGCTTCAACTGCACGAAATCCAATTTCCGTTAGGAGAATAGGCTTGTTGAATTTTTGATGAAGTTTAGATAGCTTTTGTACTGTTTTTGCAAAACCTTTTTTTAAGCTCGACTTAGTGGCTGTTTCCGAATCACTCAATGGATAATAACAACTCAAACCAATGTAATCTAGTTCGTCCCAAAATTCGACCTGTTCTACTTCAGTGCCCCAATTGGCGGAGTAGGTGAGGTAGCCAGAATAGAGTCCTCTTATTTTTTTAAATATTTTACGCCAATCGGCTTCATGACTCAATGTGGCTTTTTCAAATTCGACGCCGATACAAAGTAGATCGATTTCATTTATTTCTGCCAACAGGGCGTAATGTACAATCCAACGTTCGTAGTGTTTGAAAAATGCCTGCCAATCTGATTCTTTTTCAAAAGTAAGTGCTCCAGGCCAAGATCCTCGAAACCAGATTTGAGGTTTTAGCATGGTCTTCATTCCTAATTCCTTGGCGGAAAAAGCGGAGTGAATCACACTTTCATCATTCTCTGTACCGGGATCTCTCATGATGGGGAGCGGACTTGGTTGTAGCGGATCTCGCATGTAAGAGTAGGGAATGATACTTACGGAATTGGTGCCAATATTGGCGAGGCGTTGGAGCGATTGACTCGCTTGTTGCGAAATATAGCCATTGTAAATTGCGTAGCCTTCATGAGCAAAGTTGAATCCTTTGAGATAGGGGAGTGACTCTTTTTTCCTTTCGGGAAATGGAGTTTTTTTGACTAAGTTTTCTAAATATTTTTGCCACTCGATTTCCATCGAAGCAATCGTTTGTGGATCTGCTTTCCAAGTTGGATATTTTTTTAGAAAAGTATTTTTCCCAAAATGTTCCATCAAAAAATCGACAAGAGCTCCGGACATGGCTCCCATGATTAAATCCGATTCTTTGGTCATTGTTTGATCGTCGAATAATTCTCTTAATGGAATGGAGTGGCCAGATTTTTTTAGGCGAGCAGCCCAATATTCATAACCTTTTTTTTGCCATTGATTTGTAAAACAAATAGCTAAGCCTCGCTCTAATGCTTTATGTTTTGGTGTCCCTAATAAATCCCGAATCAGTATTTCGTTTTCTTTTTCAATAAAGTTGTTTTTAAACTCTGCATTGATGACGGTATGTACTTCTTTTGATTTAAAAGAAATATTTGATTGGGCTGTATTGCGAATCATCAAACCTTTGTACTCGCTTGAGGGGTATAAAAAATAGTTAATTTTGGTGTTTTTATTTAGCCCTAAGAAGTGAGTGATTTCATGGTATCGTTGTTCACATTTTTTTGCGAAAGCAATAATATCAAAACTAGGATCGAGAGATTGATGACTAATAAAATTAAAATGTTCAGTTTGTCTTAAAGTATCGGTATTAGAAAAGTCATAGTATAAACTAGTATCGACTTGTTGCTGATCTTCGGTGAAAAAACCTAATAGGATTCGATGATCTTTATTGAAAATTTCATAACTCCAATTGAACCAAAATAAATTAAAATCAGAGTCGTTCAATCGTTTTTGTAAATAATCAAAAATCGCCTCATCATCATTTCCACTTAAGATATTAATCGGCAAAGATGGATTATTTGGATTAGGATAAAAAGCCAGTTGAAAGATGTGATCTATTTGATCGTATTTTTTTTGATGGAAATCAAAGGATTGATCGGAAAAATGCAAAGGCAATTGGGAGGACATTTTTTCTAATAAAGCATTAGATCGAGGAGTGCCAATTAAACAAAGGATTTTAGTTGTTAATTCTTCCGGTGAAATGTTTTTTTCATTTTTGAATTCCACTTGGAGATATCCCTTAATCTGAGTGCGCGAGAAGAGTTGCTGATATTTTTTAGCTAAAGCTTGATCTTTTTCACCATAAACAACGGTCACCATTCTCTTTTGACGAAAAGTTCTTCGAAGATTTTGAAGAGAAGAAGGTGTACTTTTATCCTTTACATTATTTTGGTTTTTAATTTGATCTACAGTGTTGGTTGGACTGCATGCGCAATTGGATAAACAAAGAAAACCAAACCCTATCCAGATCAAAAATAAAGGAAAAACTATTTTGGGAAATATCGTCATCAGTTTATTTAAAATCTTTGAATTCCATTTTTTAATATCATGGATAAAGATCGTAAAGTATTTGATAATTCAAGGATAAGAAAGGAGTAAATATATAAATATGTTTTGGGCTGTGCGTTTTGAAAGGACATGTCTAAATGAAAAAGAGTCATCCCAGACTTTGGAATTAAATTTCAAAGCAAGGAATGACTCGCTATTCACGTAGAGCTTTTAAATATTTTCTAAGACCTCGATCATTGAAATGTTTTTATAATAAGTATGATCATCTACCCTAAGCTTCAATAAGTAAGATGCATCGGCTAAAATAGAAAGATCAAAACGCTTATTAAAAGATGCTAAGTCTTCAAAACTTTGTTCAAAAATCAGGTAATTGTTTTTATCAAAAAGGGAAACGGTAATCTCTCCTTGTTTTAGATTGAGCAGATTAACATCTACATATTGATTGACCAATTTGATATAAGGTTTATAGACAATTGTTTTGTCCTCATCTAATTCGATCCACTTATCTGTTTTGGTCAAAGAAGTTGTTGTGATTCTTAATTCGTCTTCAATAACTAATTGATAAATTTCTTGCTTATAAGGCGAAAGAATAAATTTTGCATAATAGGTTCCTTCTTTTTTATTGATATACTTTGTCGTTAAAAGATTTCCTGAGGCATCTATAACTTTGATAGATAGATCGGATTGTGGATGATCAAATCTTACTTCAAATGCATTGGATTCTACTACTTTGATCTGGTAAGACGGAAGTATATTTTTCGCTGTAGCGTAAATGGTGCCAAAAGTAAATAGCATCAAAACCAGGCTTATTTTAAGATTTAAATTTTTCATCTTTTAAAAATTTTAAGATTAACAAATCATTAATTATTCAACATCAAATTGTTTAGTTCTTGTTTTTTAATTACACCTAGAATATAATTGTACAAGAAAAAATAATTACTTAAAACTGAATTACATTACAAATTTATGGGCAATTGAAAGGAGAAACTAGAAGTATATTGGCCAATAGTGGTGCAAAATTAACCTCAATCTTTTTTTCAATAAAAAGCTAAAAATGGAACTAAAAACAATTTAGTGTGTTCTATACACTATCGTGGAGGTTTTCATCCAAATATGGTGAAATTTTTGATACAAAATGGGAAATAGGAATTTGAATTTTGTACAAAACAATATTCAGTAGTTTTTTAAATCCAAAAACTAAATTTTGAAACAACCAATATTAGAAAAGATTAAACCTGGCTTTGGTAGCTCCTTCACGGTAAGGAAATTTACAGAGTCGCAAGAATACAATTATTCTACTTGGCATTTTCATCCTGAATATGAACTGGTCTACATTTCTAGCGGAAATGGCAAAAGACATATAGGTAATCATGTTTCTAATTATCAGGAAGGTGATTTAATTTTTATGGGACCTGATTTGCCTCACCTGTGTTTTACGGATGGTTTGAAAGAAGAGCATGTTGAAGTTGTGGTACAAATGAAGCCAGATTTTTTAGGAAGTACCTTTTTTGAAATTCCAGAGATGTTGGCCATCAAACGCTTATTTGATCGAGCTTGCCAAGGACTTATATTTTTTGGAACAACCAAGGAAATCATTGGTCAAAAAGTAGTAGACTTAGCAAGTATGGAAGGGATGGAGCGTCTTCTGGCCATGCTTTCTATTCTTCAAGATTTGTCGCAGTCAGAAGAATATAAATTGCTCAATGCGAACACCCTTTCCCTAGAGGTTAGTTCATCAGAACGAGATCGAATCGCGATCGTTTATCAATTTATTCAAGATGAATTTCAAAATGAAATTGTATTGAGCGAAGTAGCTGCAAAAGTGAATATGACTGTTCCTGCTTTTTGTCGCTATTTCAAGAAATTGACTAACAAACCGTTTATTAGATTCGTGAATGAATATCGAATTGCTCATGCTTGTAAGATGTTGTCTAATGAAAGTATGAGTATCACGGAAGTTTGTTTTGAAAGCGGTTTTAATAACCTATCTCATTTCAATAAGAAGTTCAAGTTATATATCAAAGAGAGTCCGACGAGCTATAGAAAGAAGTTGAACAAGATTGTACTTTAAGCTTTGTAGATGGAGCTTCAAGATGGAATACCATCGTTTGGATCATCTAAAATAAAAAAAGCCATTTCGTTAGAAATGGCTTTTTCGTTTTTAGGATTTATTATTTGCAAAAAAAAATTATTGCAGTATGATTTTGATGGTGGCCATCTTTCTCTGATCTGTTACTTTTAAGAAATAGACACCAGGAGATAAATCACCTTTAGTCAATGTATATTGTTGATCAGCTGTAGTTATTTGGCGAACAACTTTTCCATCAATGGTTGTTAGATTTAATTGAAATTCTTTCGCATCTGGATTATTCAATTCAATGGTTGTTTGATCCTTTGTTGGATTTGGAGAAGCGGTAATTCCTTCTAGTAATTCTGGAGAAAAAGTAGAAGTCAATTCGACAAAAGGATTAGACCATTTAGGATTAGTTGCAAAAGTTTCGTCAGTTAGCGTATTCATGAAAGCCATTAAGGCTTCTTTTTCTTCGTCGTCAAAACGGAAGCCACGTAAGTTATTTTCATCAGGTTCTAATGCAAACATCCATTCAAAAGCAGAAGTAGGATTGGACTGAATTCCATCAGAATAGAAATCAATGACTTCTTCTAATGTTTCAAATCTTCCATCGTGCATGTAAGGAGCAGTCAATGCGATATTTCTTAAAGTTGGGCTTTTAAAAACACCATCAAAAGAAGGATCTTCTGTCCAAGCTCCAGCACCCAAATCTGTAAAGTTAGAATCTAACCCATTATTCATAGGAAAGAAAAAGAAATCAAATCCATTTGTAGAGCTAAAGTGAGGTGCTGCATGGCAAGAAGAACAGCTTTCTTCAAATAATTGTTTTCCGGTCATTTCTAATTCTGAAAAACCAGCAAAGTTATTGGCCGCTTCTTGATCGAATTTAGAATTGAGCGTAGTCATCGATCTAATAAACTGAGAAATAGAACTAGCAATTCTAGTGGTCGTAATGGTTGGATCACCATAAGCTTTTTCGAAAAGTGGCCCATAATAATCAGTATCATACATATTATTGATGATAGAGGCCATGGTTGGTCCTCCTAATTCTTCTTCATTGGCAATAGGGTCGAGCACCATTTTTTCTAATTGGTTTGCTCGAAAGTCCCAAAACAATTGTTCTTGAAATGCCCCCCATGCGAGGTCGTTGATGTGCATTGAATTTCGAGTCGTCATTATTTCATCGACTCCTTCACTAAAGGCACCTTCATCTGCAAAGGATAATTCTTGCTTATGGCAAGAACCACAAGAGACGTCACCGGTACTAGATAAAATTTTGTCATAAAATAATACCCGACCAAGTGTCGCACCGTTATTAGAAATACTACTTATTCTAACCGTATCAACTCCTCCTCCGCTCCAAGGATCGGTCGAGTTGAAAATGTGATTAGGTAATTCACCAATCCGATAGTTATAAGGTTCTTCAGGAAGATCTAAAGTCACTTCATTCGGTGGTGGTGAAATGAGTTCGCTAACATCGCTCACGCTTGCAGTGAGTAAAGCGAAAAGTAGTGGCATGGATAAATAGATGTAAATTTTTTTCATTGCTTCAATTTTGAGATGTGAATTAAGGGAAGCAGTCTAAGAAAACAAGAGAAAACCGGCAAGTGTCTTGTTTTAGTCTAGCTTTGTTCGAATAATAAATACAATATAATAATTATTCGCCTCATATCAAAGAAATATGACGCTAATTTGACAATCGAAAGTTAAAATTTTATGCAGTTGTTTTGGATCTATGATAGATAGGGAATTCAAAAAATCTGAATTAGAAAGCCCCCATTTTTTGGATATCCAAAAAATGAGGGCTTTCATTTATATAAAAGGTCGGTGTGTGAACTATCGTTTAGTTGGCCTTAAACTGGCGTTTTTTTCCTTTTCCTTTTCTTTTCCCCTTTCTTTGAGCCCATTTAGCTTTTTGTTCTTCATTCAAAATAGAATCAAGACTTTGATCAAGATTATTTTGAATTGCTTTTCTATTGTCACTCAATGTAGCTTGGTCTTTGTTTTCATCTTTTCTAAAAGCAATTAGATCTTGATAATACTTATTATAAGCTTCCTTGACCATATATTGTTGCTTATCATTGAGGTTTAAACGTTTGGACATTCGTTCCGTTGCTCTTGTAGCCCGTTCTTCCATTTTTTCAGGAGTCATGGCGCGTTCCATTTTTTTCTTGCGATCAGCTTTATTCATCTTTTTGTGATACTTCATTTTCCCTTTATCTGCTTTCCGCTGTTCTTTCTTTTCTGCCTTGTAAGCTGTTCTTTTGGCCACTTGTTCTGGAGTCAAGATGGCATTTAAGCGACTTTCAAAATCTGCTTTAGATGCTTTCTTTTGGGCTTTGAATTGCGCTTTATTAGCTTTTCGATCTGCTTTGTTGATCGTTTTGCTAGCTTCCTTTTTTTCCATTCGATCTGTCTTTCTCAACTGTTTTTTTGAGTACTTCTCCACGTACAAATCTTTTACTTGGATTTGTTGTTCTGGCGTTAGATTAAGTCTTTCTGTTAATTTTTCAGTGGATTTGACAGCTCTTTCTGATATATCTTTCTGTGCATAAATACTGGTGATCATTAATGATAAAACCAATAAAACTGATATCTTTTTCATAATTGTAATTTTTAAAAATGATTTTCAAAAGTAATTTTGATGTTCGGTGTTTAGACTTTTAATTTTGAACTATGTTACAAACGAAAAACTGATTTAAGATATTTTTAACATTCATTCAATTTGTTGTAATTCATTTATTATATATCGCTAAACCTATACCAAAGTAAGAGATGGAGGTCTTTTGGGCTCAGTAAATTGAGAATAATTTAATAATTATTTTTATTTAAATACTTGATAGTGAGGTGTTTGTGGGTGTTTGGTTTGTTCTGGCCAAATTTATTTCGTTAGAAAAGGCGTTCAGGTTTGAAATTTGTAGATTTGCACTATAATTATTTTTAAAATAACACAATCAACCAAAATATTAATTGATGAGAAATTTAACAAAATACAGTCTATTCGCCCTTTTTTCGTTTTTCGTTTTTGCTTGTGCAAATCCTACCGAAAAAGAACAAAATACGGGCGCGATTGCAGATAAAGCATCTCCTAAGATGGCAGAAACTGTTGTAGAAGAAGTGATAGAGAACATTTTAGAAGATCCTAAATTGACTGAGCAAGGACTGATTTCGGGCCTTTATGGAAATTGGATTAATGAAGCTGATAAAAAAGAAATGATGGTTTTTTCTGGTACTGATTTGGCGCGAATTTATGATGGTAAAATGAAGAAGATTCAACAGCCGGTATTTTTTGTAAAATGTCCTGCTGGATGTGACACCAATAATAGTCCTGAAAATAATAATAAATGTATTAAGATGACTAACAAGGATGGTAGTAGTGAATGCTATATTTTTGAGGAGTTGACCAGTGCTAAGTTGACTTATAAAGTCGTAGGTAGTGAGGAACTAGTAGTCTTTAAGAAACAGAAATAACTTCAATGTATTGATTTCATTCAGTTGATTATTGGACTCATTTAGATGAAGACTATAATCAATTGAATGATTCGACAAAGGTTTATTCAAAAAGTTTTTGTTTTTGTGAAGTAAATTCTTCTTCGGTTAGTATTCCTTTCTCTCTTAGTTCTCCTAGCTTTTGAATTTGTTCCAGTAAGTTTCCAAATTCTGGTCGTGCAGACTGATTATTGTTTGGATCTTCGGATACACTTCCTGCCTGTAAAAGTCGATACCCATTCTTGACAAAATCATCATAACTTTCATCCGTTCGCACAAAAGCGAGTGCATTATGGTGATGTATTTTATCAAAATCAACAAATCCAAAAGAAACAGCTTTATCCAAATGGAACAGGGCTAAGTTAGCTTCTTCATTAATTGAATAACAACAAGCTATATTGAAATGGACGGAGCGATCATTGTATTTTGCTCTGAGTGCTTTTTTAAAATCATCGATAGCTCCATCATAATCGTATTCATTGAATTTGGCAATTCCTGAACGCTTATATGGATTAGGAATAGATTTTTGATTTCTTGGTTGATCTGTTCGGTAATCTTTTCGATAAGAGTTTTTTGATGGTGCTTGACGATTTGGAGGAGCATTATAAAATCCGTTAGCTTGTGCACGTAAAAATTTACGGTTGTATTTTTCATTAAATTCTTCTTTCGGCATCGCTAAAAACAAAACGCCATCAATCGCAGCAATCAATGCCGGAATGAGCATCAAGGGTTCGCCTTCTTCAAATAAAATGATGAAACCAAAAACGCCAAAAAGGAAATGAAGCATTCCTTTGAATTTTTGTCCCAGATAAAATCGGTGAACACCAAATATTCCCATGGTAAATGCCAGTGCCGCTGCTATTTTCTTACTTTTCATCGTTCAATTAATTTACATATATAACTTTGTTTTCCATTGTATTATTTTACAATGTACTTAGTAACAATCAAATAAAAATTTCCGATTTCAAGGACGAGTTTTTTAGGTTTATAATTCTCAGAAAAATGGACCATCTTTCGAGTCAAGTACCTTGTCCAATTTCAAACTTCTGAGTCAAAAAGACGGACTTATTTTCGATTATTACTTAAGCTTTTAAGATGCTTCTTTTTCTAGAAAGGAGCAGATTTTTTAGATAAAGGAAGCCGTTTATTGGATGGACGGAAGGGAATCGTTTGTTTTTTGCGAAATGAAGGGGGAGGGAGCTTATTATGAATATACAAATGTTTGAATTTTGAATATGAATATTGATTTGGTCAATCGTTTATTTCTAGTTTGAATCATTTTCGAATTATTTAATCACGATTTCCAAAAAGAAGGTTCAATCATTATTCAAAATGCTCTAATCGATGTTCAATATTCCTTTTAATTTATTTCAACTTAATTTTCCGAAGACTCCAAATTCTAAGCTTCCAATTCCTTAGCAATCTCAGCTAAACGACTTTTGATCGATAATTGTTTTTCTTCTAATTGTTTTATCTGAGTAGATTCTTGCTCCAGCAATTGATCAAAATTATTGAAGTTTTTATCAATTTTTTCTTTAATGTGTTGGATGTAATTTTTGAGTGAATCATTGACCTCTTCTTCCAGTTGCACCCGACCCTTTGAAATTTCAGTTTTAAAACCATTGATAATTTTTCTACGTTTCAAACCAACAGAAACACCAGCGAATAATAAACCAACAGTCGTTAAAATGCCACCAGTAATATCAAAAACAGCGCCATTGGTCACGGCAGTCAAAATAACTCCAATCACTGCAATACCACTACCAGCCGCTAAATTGGGAGTGATTTCATTATTCTTAGCAAAAAACTCTTCGTCCGTAAAATTTTCCGAACGGTTCATAAAGCGATTAAATGTTTCTTGTAAATCCCTTAAAACATTGGCTCTTCGTTCTGCAATATCACTAAAGATTTCATGATTGTTTTTTAAAATGGTTTGGCTACTTTTAATTTTCAAATCAATCATTTTAGCCATTTGCTGGATACTGTCTGCAATATCGACTACGCCATCATTCAATTTATTTTTTAAACCCGTATTCAAACCATCCTCTAGATCTTTGGTCAAGCCAGTCAACCATTCTTGAGCATTTGCTTTTTTACTAAATATAGCGGTAAAGGATCGTTTCACTAAAGTGAAAAAACCAAGTCCTTCTGACAGCTCACTCTCTGTTTTGTACGTAATTCGGTCATAGGTGCCCAATAGGTTTTCAACTAAAATGTCAACTTGTCCTTTTGATTTAAATTCTTGTTGATCGAGCGTTTGACGAATGTCATTTCTAAATTTAATATCCGCGTCCCATTGTTCTTTTCGAAGCAGTACTCCGTTGAAAATTCGATCATTGATATTGTTGGAAGTTTGAATATTATTTTGCAGTTTTAAAATAGGAGCTTGACCTCCAGTAATGTGCGTTTTGATATAATCACGAATATTAGAAAATCCACTTGTATCAAATTTTCGTTCGAGTTCATGTTTAGCGGAAACGGCAAAAACATTAGGTGCTTCAATACCTTTCTTAATGGCGTGATCTTTTACGCCTTGGATATTGGTGACCAAATCATCGGGTTCCATTAAATCTTTTTGTTGTAAAACAAAGATGATTTTCTTTTGCCAATCTTGATGAATATAATCAAAGAATTCCCAAGCCGATTGTCGATAAGGATTTTTTGATTCAAAAACGAATACAATCAAATCAGAGGCAGGAATAAAGCGTTCTGTGATTTCTTGATGATGATCTATGATCGAATTGGTTCCAGGCGTATCAACAATGGCAATTTCTTTTAAAATATCAACCGGTTGTAAAATCTTTTTAAGATAAGGATTGACCTCAATAATTTCCTCTTTTTCTCCATACAGAATTTGTTGAATCGTATCCGTCATTGGAGATGCAGCGACTTTACAAATTTCTTTATCGGCTGCCAACAAGGCATTGATAAAACTACTCTTACCAGCCTTTACTTCACCTACGATCACAAACATAAAGGGTTCGTTGATTCGATTACGAAGATCACTGACTGTTTTTTCCAACTCACTATGACCGATATCATTGGTCAATTTGTGCAATTCCAAAACGATTTGGTCGATTTGGATTCGGTGATTTTTTAATTGATTGCTAAGTATATTATTCATTGTATGCTTTTAAACAAATCTTAATTTGGCTGTTGAATCAGGTCTACCTTATATATGACGGACTGAATGCGAAAAGGTCATGGATTGACAAAGGATTCTTCTAATATTAATATCGTTTGCGGTCCAGTACAAAAAAGCAAGTCCAAGATACTTAAATTGGGTAAAAAGCCCGTTTTTTCTTCAAAAACCTGCGCATATTTTCGATTTTGAAAATAAGGATCTTCTTGATGATATTTAGGTTTGGGATGAATGGCATTTCTAGCATCAATCAAATGTGCATCTGGAATAGCTTGGTATTCTTTTGTTTCAATGATAGGAGTAGAGAGGCCAATTAATTGATTGATGGCGCGCAATAACTCCAAATTGAAATCATATAACAAGTTATATTCTTTTTTATAAAAGGGTTGAAGTGTATCGGCGTAATAATCAAAATAAGGAGCATTTCCATAGGCCGATCGGATGCTATGCCAGTGATGAGATTGCCAGTGAGTATCATTGGCGATTTGAACTGCTCTAATGGATTGTTGTTCGTTTTTTCCCTTTTTCAAAGGAATAGAAAGTCTTAAAACACCATTGACTCCTGCAATGTGACATCTACTTCTATAACTTCCTTTTTTGTAGTGTTCGCATTGTTCCAAATGAATTTGGGGATATCCTACAAATTTGCTAAAGTATTGAATAGGAGCGAGATATTGTAATTCAAGTAATATAGACGATTCGGCAGACAAATTTTTTATTTTAGATTTTTAGTCGGATTTTATTATAGTGGACGATTTTCTGCAAATCTAACAAACCTATTCGATTTTACTTCAAAAAATATTTATAACAATAATTTGGTATTATTAAAAACAATTTATAGATTTGGCAAAAGAAAACTAAATACCCCTTTTATATCCCCATATACATTAAAAATTTTAATTCCCATTAAAAAAGCACCTATTTTATTATAACATAACCCTGATGCTTATGTTCTGTTATTTCTATGTATTTCTGTAATGGAAATAAAGGATAAGTATTGAAAACAAGACCAACCTATTTTTAAAATCAAGCAGGCGAAATAGATATATTTTCGTCTGTTTTTTTTGATCCTAGTCCTTCGTATTTGAATTATTTTTCGTTTTTTATTGTTACTCGTTTTTTGCATTTAAGATTAAAGCAAAAGAAAATTGAATAATTTAAATTTTGAGCAATGGCTTCCTGTAAACTTTGTAAACGAGAGGATCTTTCGACGACTAGGCATCACTTAATTCCTCGGACCGTTCATAAAAATAAATGGTTTAAGAAAAATTTTGAGACCCATCAAATGCACGAAACTGTTGACCTCTGTCGGGATTGTCATCGAGAAATTCACAGACAGATTCCAGAAAAAGAAATGGGACGGCATTACAATTCTATTGACAAATTATTAACTCACGAAAAGGTTCTTAACTTTGTAAGGTGGCTTCAAAAATAATCAATCAATGACCCCTTATCTCAAAAAACGTTCTCGTTTTCCTGCTCAGATTTATGGAACACCTTCATCTGACCTTGAACTCGTGGTGGTCATTCCTGCTTACAAAGAAAAAGAATTACTGAAAAGTTTAGCAGCTTTAAAAGCTTGCGATCTACCGACTAAGGTGGACATTGAAGTTATTGTGGTATTCAATGATTCGGAAGAGGATACTTTGGCTGTAAAATCTTTAAACAAAAAGACCTATGAGCAAGCGTGTAAGTGGAGTTTGAAAAACAGTTCTAAGCGATTAAAGTATCACATATTATACCATTCGGATTTACCGAAAAAAGAGGCTGGTGTCGGATTGGCTAGAAAAATAGGTTTGGACGAAGCGGTCTTTCGTCTAGAAGCGGCTCAAAAGCCTAAAGGAATTTTATCTTGTTTTGACGCAGATTCTTTATGTGATAAAAATTATTTTGAAGCGCTTTGTGCGTATTTTAAAAATCATCCGAAAGCAAAAGCTTGTGGTATTCATTTTGAACATCCTATTGAGGGAACTCATTTTCCTGCAAAAGTTTACCGGGCCATTACTTTATACGAATTGCACTTGAGATATTATGTCTTAGCTCAACGATTTACAGGTTTCCCATTTGCTTATCAAACCATTGGTTCAAGCATGGCCGTTCGTTGTGATGCTTACCAACAGCAAGGAGGAATGAACAAGAGAAAAGCGGGAGAAGATTTTTATTTTTTACACAAATTTATCGCTTTAGGAAATTTCAAAGAAATCAGAACGACCAAGGTTATTCCTTCGCCGCGTTTATCCGATCGCGTTCCATTTGGTACCGGAAAAGCCATCGGAGATATCAGTACCCAAAAAACATTATTTGAATCATACGCACCAGAATCTTTCCAAGATTTGAGACAGTTTTTTGAAAAAGTCCCTCAATTTTTTGCTTCAAACGAATCAGATTTACAAAAAATAATTAGGGCGCTTCCCAAAAGTATTCAACAATATTTAATAAAAGTAGATTTTACGAAACGACTACAAGAAATTCGTGGGAATACCGCAACAGCAGCAGCATTTCAACATCGATTTTTTTTATGGTTCAATGCTTTTCAATTAATGAAGTTTGTACATTTTTCTAGAGATCATTTTCATGAAAATGTCCCTGTAGAAGAAGCCGCGCATTGGTTGATTGAATCTCATTTGAAAAAAGATATTTCCGATCATCTAGATCCCAAAGAATTGTTATTGGTGTTGAGAAAAATAGAGTAGAAAAGGCAAAGAGATAAAAAAGGAACATGAAATTTTCTGGTACTCAAGTTTAGTAAGCTATCAAAGAAAGCACATTAACCTGCTTAACTTTTCTAAAAGAAATAACTATTAATTTTGAAAAGATCCGCAGATATGAGTTGTTAGCTGTAATCAAAATGCGGTCTCTTGCTAGATTAATTTCATAACGAATTGTATTATTCTATTGATTGAATATGCTTATCTTTACATAAATGATGAAGTAAAATATCAAATATTAAGCTTAATGAAAAACAAAACATATTATGGAAAAAAACGAACCTAACCCAAGTCCAAAACAAGAAAATCTTTCAAAAAAAGACAAAAGAAAACTATCATCGGCAGATAGTAAGAATTCAAAAAAAAGTAGTAAATCAAAGGACAAAATAAAGTCATTAAGTAAGGCCTTGCAAAGTAAAACACTTGATACATTTCTGAAAAATCAGAATAAACTCTTAATGAATTCTATTTCAATCGCTGATAAAAAAGCAGCAATCTTGGTAAGATTAAATACAACTCTTGTTTCAGGTTTAATAGTTTTGGAAGGTTACTTAGATGCCAATATTAATCTTAATCAATACATGATACCTTTCCTAATAATAGGACTCTCGATGTCTTTATTATTCGCAATCCTTGTTACAAAACCATTCAGCTTAATTTTATATAGAACCATCAATAAAGTGATAAAAGTTAGTTATCCTAAATTAGAGGAAAACAATTTTTTCTTAATCGATAAAATATCATTTGATGAATATGAAAAATCAATGGAAAAAGTCATCAATTCTCAAAAACTCCAAATTGGAAACTTAACAAGATTCAATTATTTTATGAGTAGAAGTATTGCTCAAAAATTTGTTTTATTAGAAATTGCTTATAGCATATTTTTGTTAACATTAATTGGAGTGCTAATGTTATATTTACTATCAAAGTTCAGTTAGTAAAGCAGAGAATATTTAGAGCATTTGAGAAAAGTGGTCTAGAGCGCCAAAGCTATACACAGTCGATTTGCGTTCTACTTTTAAAGATTTAAGATCGTCATTCTTAAATATTTTTAACCCTTTCTAAGAATTAGGGATGACTTATGTTTTTTAGATTATCTTCATTATCTTAGAATCGTTACATCCCCCGAATAAAGTTTTTTGACGCCATCAATAAATTCAATTTCGACTAGGTAAACGTAAACACCTTGATTTGCTGGCTGTCCTTTATACCAACCATTCCATCCTTCTTGTTCGATATTCGTCTCCATCATCGGATTCTTATTTTCAAAAATTAGTGCTCCCCAACGATTAAAGATACGGAAGGTAGTGATATGCTCCGTTCCACTATCGGAATAAACAGTGAAGAAATCATTGACGCCATCTTGATTTGGACTAAAGGCGGTTGGGATATATATATTACGCTCTTTGTCGACTTTGATGGTCAAATTATTCGTGGCAAAACATCCAGTCGTATCGGTTACCACTATTTCATAAGTCGTCGTTTCTAATGGTTGTATAACATTGCTCTCGGGACAATCTGGACACTCCAGATAATTTTCAGGAAACCACATATAGGATTCGATGCGGAAAGGTAAATTGACAAAAGCTTCAATGTTGGTGCTTTCGCCCAAATTTATAGTACTATCTTTTTGAGCAACCTCTACGATGATTTCTTGTGGTTGTCCAATTTCAAAAGACACTTCTTCCACACAACCATCCATTGCACGGACATATAGAATGCGTTCTCCAGCCAATACGTTATTGAAAAAAGTATCCGTTTGGTAAATGAAGCTATCCAAACTATAAGAATATAATTCTGTAGGAAAACCATTAAAGTCAAAGGCCGCATCTTCATAACCAAAACAAGTAGCATCAGTCGTATTGAAATTGATGGCTAATGGTATACCATCATCAATAACAGCAGATTCTATATCTGTGCATGCATTGTTATCAGTGATGGTCAATAAATAAGTATCTTTAGCTAAGTCATTGATATGATCGGTCGTGTCACTCGTACTCCATGTCCAAGCGTAAGGCGCTGTTCCGCCAGATACGATGGAGGAAATTTGACCATTGGTGCCTCCAAAACAGGTGGCATCGGTAGACACTAAATCAATATCAAGAGGAGCGGGTTGATTGATCACGACTGTTTCTATCCAATCACAATTTAGGGCATCATTTACCGTAAGGGAATAATTGTCAGCACTCAACTGATCTACAATGCTATCGGTACTAAAGCCCCAATCAAAAGAATAGGGTTGGGTGCCTCCACTAAACACGGCAACAACTCGCCCATCATCAGCACCGAAGCAAGTGGCGTCTTCAGCTATCAACTCACCGACGAATGGAGCTGGTCCTGTTAGCGTTGTTTCTAAAACATAATCACATAGATTATTATCGGTAATGGTGACTTGATAATCACCAACGGTCAAATTGGTTTGAGGATTTCCAGAGAGACCGTTACTCCAAACATAGTTTTGCGGAGTACTACCTTGCAAAACATTAACAGTGATGCTTCCTTCATTTCCACTTGGACAAAATATATCCGTCGTTTGTAATTCATATTGGGAAATAATTTCGGTCAATGTAATCGTGTCTTCTATAACACAAGCATTCGCATCAGTGATCATAATATTTTGTAGGCCTGCGCCTAGATTTTCTATCAAACAAGTACTGCCTGAACCACTTCCAGGACAATTATAAGGAGGTAAGCCACCACTTAAATTAATTTCGACAGAACCATTTGTACCATTAATACATGTTGGATCATTTGGGTTTAAAATCATACTCATCGGAGGAGGAGAAGAGAGAGTAAAGTCTTCTTGTACCGAACAGCCATTTTCATCGGAAATGGTCACGGAGTAAGCACCTGCTACTAGTGTATCAAGAATAGGAGCATTATCCATATTCCAACTATAATTCAAATCACCAGTTCCACCTTCAATGTTTGCTTCAATTCGTCCATCATTTCCATCAAAGCAACTAATACCAAAACCATTAAAATCACTGATGACAAAGGATTTTTTCAAAGAGTCTGGTTCGACAATTAATAATTGAGTGGTATCGAAACAACCGAATTCATCAGTGACCGTTGCTTCAAATAAACCGGCTCCCAAGCCTTGAAAAACATTGTTTATAGTATCCATTCCATTCCACTGATAAGTCAATGTCCCAGCAGCGCCATTGGCTTGTAATTCGACTATTGCATCATCGGCTCCGTAACAAGAAATATCAGAGCCATTGTAATCAGAAGTGATATCGCCACTCAATGTCAATAGCGTGTTAGTGACGACAAGGGTATCAAAATTTTGACAACTTGTATTGAGGCTGGTGAATAAAATCAAGGTATCTCTAATGATGGAGTTTGATGGATAGTTACCAGTATATTCGTAAATAGGATTGGATGACATTGGATCATCTAAGTAGGTAGCGGGTGACCAGCTATAGCTAAATTTATCCAAGGGATCGTAAGCAATTGTTGCAGAATTACCAGCACATAAGGTCGTGTCTTGCCCAGCACTAAAGAAGGGAACAATTTGAACAGAAGAAACGGTTCCGTCACAGACACAATCATTATTCTCTTCATCTAGGTTGACCAAAAATTGACCACAAATGAGCGTGTCCGGAATGCTAAATTGATATTGACTATTTATCTGATCTAATGCCGGCACTGTCAAGCCATTAAGCATTTGAGTACCGATGAGGAGATCTACACCATCTTCAAGTGTTCCATTATTATTGGCATCAAAATAAAAATCTAGGTTAAATGGACCGAAGCCCTCAAGGTTGGTTATATTTTCTAAAGTATAATCAAAGTTAATCGTTGCTTGATCCGTTCCAAGGGGAATCGTATAAGCATTGAGTTGCTGAATATTTAAGACGGCTTTTTCAACAGGTACAATTTCTATTTCGTCATTAACGATAAAGTCTATTTCACAAGAACCTCCAGCAGTAGAAACACAATCTACTCCTTGTCGGAAGGTCGTTTGTAAATGTACAGCCAAGGAGTCACAATCTAATAAATCAAATGATGTGGCAGCTAAGTCTACTTCAAAAATGATGGTACTATCTTTAGGAAGACCGGGAGGCATGGGCCATTGTATATATTGTAAACTATCAACATTATAAATGGTAGGCTCATTAGGTGTTGAAATATTTTGAATCCCATTAAAAGAACCCGGTACATAGGATAAATCAGTATTGGTTAAGATACGGATGAATTCATTATCAGCAGTTAAGTCTCCAGGAGCACCTCCTAGATTTTGAACGGCAAATCGCATTCTTGTTCCATTAGAGCAACCAATGATGGTAGGCGTATCCATCGCGATTCCATAATCATTGGTGACCTGTGGTGCTCCATCAATTTCCAGTCCATCGGTAAAAAATGAAATAGAAGAAGATACACTGCCACAGGTATTTTTACCAGATGCCCGCAGACGTAAAACACTACGATCTTGATAATCACAATTGGTCATGATTTGGAATCGAACGAAAACTTCATTATTCGGAATATCATTACTACCTACAAGACCATTGGTTTTCAAATTATTATTCAATTCTGATAAAAACCAATATCGCAGATTTCCCAAAAGGGAGATAGGATCATTGACAGTGACATACAGACCAGAAGCTGGATACTTGATTTGAGTGCTACCTGGTACGATAGTAAATCCATTTCCGGGAGGTAATTTGAGTTCCATGTTTAGATCGAGTGCCGCACCGGGTAAGGTATTGACAATTCTTAATTCATAAGTCAATGGTTCGCACAATTTGGTCGGTACAGGAGGTCCACTGATGAGACTCAATTGAAGCTGTGATAATTTTGGATTGAGAAAAAGGTATTCTTCTTGTACCGTATCATCGCAACTAAAACCATCGGGATCATAGCCTACCTGAGGATTAAGGGGGTAGCCTCCACAATTGTAACCCGTATTGATTAAGATACTATCTTTTGAACAACTGGAAAAGGTCGCATTAATCGAAAATTGTTTACATTCACCAGCTGCTAAAGTACCTAGGCGTGCCCAATAAAGAGTCGAATCTGTACTATAAGGTTCTATTGTGAATGTATTGTTATTTTGATCGGTTAATTCAATGAAATCTATACCTGAATTAGGGATTTCAAAACTGACCCAATTGAAAGGAACTTCAAAGGGATTGGAAATAGAGGTAATGGTATTACAGATTTCAAAACTCCAAAAAGCAGTATCATTTTGACCTTCAAAGGATTGTGCAATTGGATTGAGCAATAATTTTGGAGCCGTATATTTTTGACTTCGATTGTAAAAAGTATTTTCTGGCGAAGATAATTCATCTGCATAAAAATCATCGGTGTAATAAACATCTACCGTATAATCAATATCGTCATCCAAGCGGCAATCGGGGATACATCTAAATTCGAGTGTATTTTTTGTTAAGTCAGAAACATGGTCAACTACGGGCCAGCTCCCATCATTGATAAAACTCAAATAGTAGAAATTGTCATCACTCGTAATCGTTGGTTCTGGAATAGGAGCGATCAATGTATTCAAGGGACCAGAAGGTAAATTACCCGGTCGATCTTCATATTCTATAAGTGCACTTCCTGGAATATAAGTCAGGGATTTAGGTATCACAAAAAACAAGGAATCAAACATGGCCAAGGGCCGATATTCATATGGAAACAGATCAATAGGAGCTGTTTGTCCTGCACCTTGTGCTAGATTATTTTTAAAAGTAACTTCTCCACATCCAACGTTAACATCATTGTTTCCGGCATTGAATACACTCGCATTGACTAGCCAAAATAACTCTGGTACGATTTGACATGCGATAGCTTCTCCATTTTCCATAAAGGAATAAGTGGCTTCTAAATTTCGAACAAAGTTAGGAATCACAGCAGGTACCGCAGGAGACCGAACAGAATAGTAAGCATGATAAACCAGTTTGTCTCCATCCGTGATGTGAAGACCATTTAGGCAATTATCAAAGAAGGGGAGGAGGTCAAAATTGATTCGAATATTTCCTGTAGTATTGGATTCGTCGCGAGCACCGTCGAAACAAGTATACCATTGATTGGTCTCCGAATCGAAAAAACGAAGGGTATCACTTCTATGCAAAAAGTGGATACTGGAATTATTAAAAGATTGATAAAAAATATCCACAAATGTAGAGTCATATATGCCTCCTCCAAACACATCAGCTTCCACTTCAAAACGAACAACATCGAAAGGCATGGCCATGTCCAAACGAAGGCCTGGAGTGGTCGGGTCTATATTGTTGGATAGCGTAGCGTCAGTCCATCCATGGGTCATTCTTTCTACTGTAAAAGCACTTGTTATGACTCCTTCGGAGGCTGGTGGATTTCCAGGATCGCAGTCAACAATAAAACTATTGCTTTCGTCACAAAAGAAATAAAGACTTTCGGGGCAATCCGATTCGCAGAAATATTCGTGAAAGTATTGGATTTTATAAGAGGAAGAATTGGTTTGAATATCATCTGTAGGCACACAAGCTTCTTGTGGACCACTGGTAACACATTGCACTTCAAAATTGATGAGATAATCCCCTTCATGATGTTCTCCAAAAATGAGTAAGGTATCATTAGAAACTTCGTAATTGACAAAGCTGCCAAAACGAGTTGGTGGAGGATTGGTCAAACTTAGTGAAGGCGGCATGATGATGGTAATGACCGAGGAGTCATTGTCGCATGAAGATTGAAAACCTTTCCAATTTCGTTCTAATTCTAATTGAAAATTCATAATGTCTCCAGCTTGATAAACCGAGTTAGTCAGACTATTGGTCGTTGGAGATTCTAAATTATGTCTATACTCATCATGCGCCTCTTCGGTAAATAACTCGACATCACATTGATTTTCATATTCACTGTTTAAGCGGAAAATTTCATTGATGGCATCAAAACAGGCTCCGGGGGCTACACAAGAAGTTTTAAAGTCAACTTCCATTCGAAGAATAAGGGTATCTCCTAAAGCAAGATCATCGAACATACCATCACCATCAATATCTTCCAAACCACCTGGCCCATCAGGGTCACTTGTAATTTGGCTGAGGTCAATGCCATATCCAGTATAGGTCGTTGTATTACTAACTAAATTAAGCGCCGTAGCGACACTAAAGGATTCAAGACTTAAGCACTCATTTCGATGTAAGTCAGATTGATCAGAAAAACCTACAAAGCCTGCTTCAAGAATAATATTGACTGCCGGTTCTCCATTTTGATTGGTAGAAGTAGGTTGATTAACGACATAGAGTTCAATAAAACCGTTTTCACAAAAGCCAGCATATTCGAAGTCTTTATAATCCCAACCAAGTGAAGGAGTATTAGAAGATTGATCATTGATCACATTGGCACCGATTGAAAATTCGCTACATTTTTCACCACTACATCCCCAAGCGACACTCATTTGAGAATTACTATTATCGCAATTAATTTGTACTTCTTGTGTGATGGTGATTTGTTCTGCGAAATCAAATTTTTCATCTCCATTTCCTACTGTAGTAAAATCGAGACCATGTAAGACAATGGTGTCTTCTGTGGCGTTCAAAACACCAATGGAAGTAGATAAAATATTGATGCCATCATCATGAATATCAATCAGACAGAAGCTGTCCAAAGCACCAAAACCACCATTGACTATAGTAAAACTTCTAAAAAAAACTTGATTGGTTTGTCCGGTAAAGGTCTTGTTGATCGTACCTATAATAGAAAGAGATGGAATTCTGATATTAAAAGGATCGGAATCATAGCTTTGATTGCCTCCTTGATAGTTGACGACGACTTGATTGGCTGCATCATTGGTATTGGAGACTATTGCACAATCAGAAAAAGTACTGATGGTTAAGGTTTGTGTCTGGCCAGCCGGCAAATTAGGGAGGGAAAAAATCGGTTGATTGAGGTCAGAAACGTCAACTCCAACCACATTTCCAACCACGGAACCGACATTATAAGTTACGCCTTGAGACAATATATATGTTAAATCAATATCTTGTAGCTCATTTGAACTTATGTTTTCAATACTAATTTCAAAGGAGGCTTCTCCACAAGCATCAAAGGTATTGATGAGAGTTGACTGAATAGATAGATTTTGAGCATAAAGACATGCTAAGCCGTTAAAAAGGACGAGTAATAGAGAGACTCCCCGCTTAATAAGCAGACTTTTAATCATTGGGAAACTCATAATTAATGTTGTAGTTTAATAGTAATGCTTTTAAATCGTAAGCCCTACGGTCACATAACCGTCACAAAACTAAGTAAATTTTGACATTATAAACTGACTTCGCAAAGTCATTTTTAATTAAAATACCTTCGGAGAAGGTCACGGGGAAGCAATTTTTTTGATTAAACATACAATTTACGAAAAAATAGGGATAAAAACCGTGAAATTTTAGGAACCTGAGTAGAAAGAAACACGTTTTCGTTTAATATATAAATTTGCTTAAATGCGAAAATGGAGATAATTGAAGTGAAATAAGGCTTTTGCTTATTATTGGGAAAGTTTAGTTTTTTTGCTTGCGCAATAAATTATTCAAAAAAAGTTCAGATCAACAAGGAAATACAAAGAAGAACTAGATAAATTTTAATCAACTTAAAAAGAGCCATAATGCATAAACAAATTGCTATAGGATTTTTAATGATGTTATTCGTTGGTTTACCTCGTTCAGGTCAAGCTCAGTTAGAGATTTTACTTGATTTTTTAATATATGATTATGGCGTTTTCTTTGGGTTTGAAGGAGAGCCTGGTGTATTTGACATTGATTTTGCCAAATATCCTTATGAGCAAGATTATCATGGTTTGTATTTGCCGGAGGAGGATGCGGGTTTTCGCATCCGGACCAAAGTGAATTTTCATCTTTTGAATAGTAGCGATGCAGTCAATGGAGGCTATTTACAAGTTAAGTTTTCGCCACTTTCTAGAATGACTTTAGATGTCAATCGATTACACATCTATGAGGAATCAGGCTTAGGGGAAAAGGAATTGTATTCTTTTACTAATTTCTCTTTTCAGTATAACCGGGTTCGAAATCATCGCATACATTTTTGGTGGGATCTTGGTGTTACAAAAGCAGGAAATGCTTATGATGAATGGGGACCAACTGCGGGCTTTGGGACAACGATATACATTAAAAAACCAGTTAGTTTATATGCTGCTGCAAGATGGGCTTATTTCCAAGAAGAGCTGAGCACTGTTGGGTTTTATGATTTACGTTTACAGATGCATCTCAAGCAGTTTTTAATTTATGGTGGAATACAAAGGGTTGGAAGAGAAGTTGATTTTACTAGTTGGATTATAGGGACAGGGATTTATTTTTGATGGCTTATTTTTTGGGGGTAAATATCCAATATCCAATAGAAGAGTCTTTGGAAATATTAAGCTCGGATTTCTTTTTGGAGATTTGAGACCTTTATGAATTGAAAACGGATTTATATTTTCCGATGGATCGGGAATGGATATTGATTGAATGGGGGATTATTGATAGGATATTTATACTCTATTCTCTGCTGTTTTTAAAGGCAATATTTAAATCCTTAAAGTCTAATTTTCCTCTAGTTGCTTTGAGATAATCTACAATGACGAGGGCTTTTTTGATGCGTGTATCTGAGTTTTTTGGTTTGCTAACCATGTAGATCAAACTGCGTTGTTTACCAGGTGTTAGTTGATGGAAATAATCATTGCCTTCATCGTCGATCAGTAATAATTCTTTTAATTCTTCTGGCATGGGCAGTCCATACTTGCTATCATCAGCTCGTAATTCAGCAGTGACTTCACTACCTGGCTCCAATTGGAGTTTAGTTCGAATTTCTTTGTTGACATTAATAAAATAAGTGCCATCTCCTTTGGGCATTAAGGCACAGTGAAATTCAATTTGTCCATTGAGTTTACAGACCACACGTTTGTTATTTTTTTCCAAAAAAATTGTAGATACATCTGTAGGCACAGGAATGTGAAAGTACCAAAGTTCAGAACTGAAACGATCAAGTCGGGTCGTGAATTTCATAAGAGAAGAAATGAGAAAAAGGTTCGAAGGGAAATTTGTTTGGTATAAATTTCCTTCGAACTTTATTGATGTATTTTAAACGTAGGATTACTTTTTTATAGCTGCAATACCTGGTAATTCTTTTCCTTCAAGGAACTCCAACATTGCTCCTCCGCCGGTAGATACGTAGCTGACTTTGTCTGATAATTTCATTTGATTGACCGCTGCTACGGAGTCACCACCACCTACTAGAGAGAAGGCTCCTTTTGAAGTGGCTTTGGCTACAGACTTAGCGATCGCTTTGGTTCCTTTTGCGAAAGCAGGCATTTCAAAAACACCCATTGGACCATTCCATAAAATTGTTTTGGAGCTTTCTATGACTTTAGCAAAATCTTTTTGAGCCAAAATTCCAATATCTAATCCCATCCATCCTTTTCGAATTCGGGAGCTGTATTTGGTTTCTTTTTTGGCTTTCGCCGAAAATTGATCTGCAATGACGGAATCTTTCGGTAGATAAATGTTGACTCCTTTTTTCTCTGCTTGTTTTAGCAGTTTTAAAGCCAATTTTAGTTTATCATCTTCGACCAAAGAATTCCCTACTTTACCTCCTTTAGCTTTAATGAAAGTGTAAGCCATACCACCACCTACGATTAAATTGTCGACAAATTGGATCAATTTTTCTAGTAATAAAATTTTATCGGATACTTTTGCACCTCCTACAATGGCAGTCAAAGGTCGGTCTGGATCATTCAATACTCGGCTTGCATTTTTAATTTCTTTTTGCATCAACAAGCCAAAGCATTTACTGTCTTTTTTAAAATATTTGGCCACTGTAGTGGTAGAGGCATGTGCTCGATGAGCAGTTCCAAAAGCATCATTGACATAGAGATCCGCCAATGCTGCGAGTTGTTTAGCAAATTTGGTTGCTCCTTTTGCTTCAGCTGCTTGAAAGCGCGTATTTTCCAAAACTAAGACCTCTCCTTTTTTTAATGATTTAGCCATTTTGGTAGCTAGATCCCCAACAGTCTCCGGACAAAAACGAACTTTTACACCTCTCAATTTTTTAGAAAGATGGGCAACGATATGTTGCAGGGTAAACTTTTCGACATTGATGCTACCGTCTTCATTTTTCTTTTTTTGAGGTCGACCTAAATGAGACATGAGGATAACTGCGCCACCTTCTTTAAGTGCTTTTTTTATGGTAGGCAATGCTGCTCTAATTCTAGTATCATCCGTGATTTTATATTTTGCGTCAAGCGGCACATTAAAGTCCACTCGCATGAGTACTTTTTTATTTTTAAAATTTAAATCCATGATTTTTGTTTACAAGTGTTATTAGTGGAAATAGGTTGATTTTATAAAAGCTCTAAGCTAACCAAAAGGTCATAACTGTACAAAAAAAAACACCACTTTTAGAAAGCAGTGTTTTTGATTTTTATATCTTCAAAGACTAAAAAGTTTGGAGGTTTAAGAGGTTACTTTTTTTCTCGTTACTTTTTTAGTTGTTTTTTTCTTTTTTACTAAAGGTAATTTTGCGACTCTTCGGCAAAGGTCAGAAAGACGAGCAGAGTAACCAGCTTCGTTATCATACCAACTTACTACTTTGATCATATTACCAGCAACTTTTGTTAATTGGCTATCAAAGATAGAAGAGTATTTATTTCCAACAATATCAGAAGATACAATAGGGGCATCTTGGTATTGTAAAACGCCTCTCATTTTTCCTCTGGAAGCAGATAAGAATTTTTTATTTACTTGTTCAACCGTTACTTCTTTTTCAACTAATACATTTAGTTCTACTAAAGAACCGGTGATCACAGGAACACGAAGTGCCATAGCAAACATTTTTCCTTGTACGGCAGGGTAGACTTTACCAACTGCACTAGCAGCACCAGTTGAAGTAGGAACAATATTGAAAGCTGCGGCTCTCGCTCTTCTTAAATCAGCATGAGGAGCATCTTGAATTCTTTGATCAGAAGTATAAGCGTGAGTGGTGGTCATACTTGCTTGTACGAATCCCCAGTTTTCGTCAATGACTTTGGCAACTGGAGCTAAGCAATTAGTGGTACAAGAAGCGTTACTGAAGATACGGTTAGAAGGATCTAACTCAGTATCATTTACGCCAAGTACAATCGTTTGAATATTATCACTTTTTGCAGGAGCAGAAAGAATGACTCTTTTTGCGCCAGCATCTAAGTGTAAGCCAGCTTTTTCGTAAGTTCTAAATACACCGGTACATTCCAAAACTACATCTACTTTTAATTTTTTCCATGGAAGTTTAGAAGGATCACGTTCAGTAAGTGCGACGATTTTCTTTTTTCCGATGGTAATATGTTTATCAGAAGCGACCACTTTAGCTGGGTAAGTTCCTTGAGCTGAGTCGTATTTGAAAAGGTGAGCTAGAGTTTGATTATTGGTTAGGTCGTTAATGGCTACGACTTCGACATCTCTGTTACCTAATAAGTTGCGAAGGGTCAATCGACCGATTCTTCCAAAGCCATTGATTGCAATTCTTTTTGCCATAGTGAAAGGTTTGATTTTAGGATCTAAGTCCAATTAATAGAATGAAATTAAAGTGATTAGAAATGGTTTAACTTAGTGTATTATTTACATTTAGTGCAAAGGTATAACAATTTAACGCTAAAATTATCAAATTTGTTTGAAAAAAAGCGGAATCTGTGGAAAATTGGAACTAAAATTAGCTATTATAAAGGTTATATGATAAAAAATTATAGGTTTTATCCATATAAATGCAAAAATAGCAGCATTATATGAGTAAATATTAAAAAAGCTAGAAGTATAAATGACTCTAATTCAAGCAGGTTATCTTTTTTCAAAAAAAATAATCCTGAAATGTTTGATTTTAATCAGAAGACGTTATATATTTGCACAGCTTTTAAAGAAAAGCCTTAAAAAAATTGAAAGATCCGGTCGGCTCACGACGAAATGAAGTCCAAACCAAAACGAATATTTTTCGTTTGGAGTTCAGTATGTATATCTATTGATTTCGTACTGAAACCCAAACAGGTATTCACTCTCATTTGGCCCGTTCGTCTATCGGCTAGGACGCCAGGTTTTCATCCTGGTAAGAGGGGT